>NZ_JAAGOG010000020.1:0-67678 GCF_010747425.1 Nostoc sp. UIC 10630 | reverse complement strand
AGTTTATATATAGATAGATATACTAAATTAAGCTGGATATCTTAAAGAGCTAAATCCTATGAGTACTGCACAGAAAGCAGGTAAAATAGATAGAATAGCCATTCTTTGACTACAAAAATAACCTGAAGTTATTACAAAAAAACAAACCCATTTGTATTTACAAAATCTTTAAAATGCCAGATTCATTAATGTATCAGCAAGATCACTTTGTTCTTTTAGAAACAAATAAGCCAGAGCAATTTTTGACCCAATCAGAGTTATTAGAAAAGCTCAAAACGACTCTCCAGCAACTTATAATTCAAGATTTACCGCCTGACTTGCAAAAGTTTGATACTGTGGAAGCTCAAGCACAATATTTACTCGACACCGGCTGTGAATTAGATATTGACCCTGGGCAATATTTACAATGGTATGTAGTTCGTTTAGAAAAGTAACTTTTTGGTTAGTGGTAAAAAAACGAGTCAATGCTGTATATAGCAATACAATTGACTTAATGATCATCCGTGGCAATTTTTAGGCGTGTAGAGACGCAAAGTTTCGCGTCTCTACTTAGGTTGATACTATCCCCTGAGAAAGTGAAAATTTCAGTTAAATTAAGTACAGAGAGGGTTTCTTTGTCGAGAACTTAAGTGAAATTTGGGTAACGACAAGCCATAAAGTTTTGGTAACAACAACTTTTTTCCCTGACTATTGACTACTGACTAGTGACTCTTTTGGAGTATTAATCAGAGCTAACTCAATTGTGTTTTCAGATGGCTGTGTTATTTGAACCTCTAATCCCGGCCCAAAATAATTAGTCATTTTTTCCTGCTTTTTTTGCCATACATCAATTGGTATTAGCGGTGAATCAAATTCTAAAATTAGGGCATAGTTACCATTAACTTCTACTTCTCGTAACCCTGTGACTGTTGGCCTTTCCTGGTCTGTGGGACTCAAACCCAGAAAAGAAAGTGTTGTATCTAAATGAGCATCTTGACCGTAACAATATCGGGTGATATCTTTGCGAATTTTATTTTGAGTATCAGTTGCTTGCTGTTCCCGCAGTTTCAATGCTGACGGTGATGTATTTTGGGTAAAGGGTACTGGCTTAAGTTCATTAGCTTTTAGTGCCAGTCCTCCCAACAATAGAGGAATACCGTAAAAAAATCCGACAAGATTGAGTGTGGCATTATTACCAGCATAGGCGACGAAGCCCATAATGGTTAATATGCCACCGATAGTTAAACCGAGTGTTCCCAAAGAGATTTGGCGTAGCATGAGCTTAAATTAGTATAAATTCTTAATACCTCAGTTTTATTATCATCGGCTATGAGTAACAAATTAGGGAAGAACATCATCCCCAGAGATTAGTAATTCAACCAATTCAAAATTGCCAGGTTAAGACTTACACAAGGATAAGTCAAGAGCTTCTAGCTTACTTAGTTTAAAATTTTTCATATCAGAGACGCTACACGTAGCCTGCTTTTGAGTAGGGGTACGGGAGACATGAGGAGTTTCTAGAGAGGACAGTTAGTGTAGTGGACTACTAAGAGTATAGTGCCCCAAAATGTTGGATTTTGAGTTAACTTAAAATTTAAAGGTAGTTAAAAATGGAAAAAAATAATGGATCTACAGACTATAAAAGAACGAATTGTTGCAGTTCAAAGTAAACGCGAGTACCTATTAGGACTGCTAGAGCAACCAAACCTGGGAACATTGAGAGTTGACGTAAATCAGGCTTTGGAAGAACTAGATGAATTAATTGATGAATTTAAACGCACCATTCCGGTAGAGTAGCAAATAGCACACATGCGTCGGTTTAACTGTCAACTTCAGCTAATACCGACGCTCCGTAGTACTATAATATTCTCGAATCCCCAAAATTTAACTAAGCCTGAGCTGGCGAAGCAACATAGTTGTATCATTTACCCTGCAACTGAATCATCTTTTGCACGCTGACCTAAGCGCTTAACTAAAGCAATCAGTTCGCTTGTCGGTACATCTTTCTTGCAAACGTCATCAAAGCTAGATATTGCCTTAGTTCCTTGAAAATTTACGTCTTCTACTGAGGAGTAAGCAAGGATTTGGGTGTTAGGAGATATAGCTTTAATTTGGCTAGACGCGCTCCAGCCATCCATGACTGGCATTTGTAAATCTAGAACAATTACGTCAGGATGACAACGTTTAACCATTTCTATAGCTTCTTCACCATTACTAGCTAAACCTACTACTTGAATATTCTCCTGACAAGAAAAAACCAATTGTAAGGTTAGACGAGTCAGTTCATGGTCATCAACTACTAGAACACGCAAGGTAGAAAGCTCACAGGATAACATTAACATTGAGGGGAAAGACAAATTTATTCAGAATAACCTCTCTAGTCTATGGGAACACGTGCCAGCACTAACTCTATCCAATGGGTGATTGAAGAAGAATTCAGAATTTATAAATCAGTAATCTTGATGCTCTTTACGAGATGCTTTTGCTAGGAAGATCGCCGCAGGGGTAAGCGGACTCGCTATCTCTATGCTATCTGCTTTTTGATCGGAATTCATTCTGAATTTGGAATCCTGATTCATGAATTCTGTGTGAACCTATGACAAATAACTTAGATAACTTTTAAAAGTTATCTAAGTTTAGCTAGTTGTCAAAGTTAAAGTGACTTATTTTTTAATCAATCAAGTTTGAGATTACACCAGTTGAGCGTAATGCCATATTCATAAGAATTTTTTGTGAATTGGCTTCTGGAGAATCATCATAAGGACGGCGTTGAATGTAAGTGCCATCGGCTTGTAATTCCCAAGCTTGGCGATTATCTGCGAGCATAATTCCCATAATTTCTTGCAAATCCTTTGCAATATCTGGGTCTTTCACTGGGGTAATTACTTCGACTCGACGATCTAGGTTGCGGCGCATCCAGTCGGCACTGCCAATAAAGATTTCCTCCTGTGTATTGTTATGAAAATAATAAATGCGAGAGTGTTCTAAAAAGCGACCGACGATGCTGATAATGCGAATATTTTCACTAATATCTTTTAGTCCTGGACGCAAACAGCAAACGCCCCTGATAATTAAGTCTATTTGCACACCGGCGCGGGAAGCTTCATATAAAGTGGCGATAATTTGCGGATCGACTAGGGAATTCATTTTGGCAACAATGCGTCCAGAAAATCCATTTTGAACATTTTCAATTTCGCGGTTAATTAGTGCCAAAAAGCGATCGCGCATATTCACAGGTGCAACCAGCAATTCTCGATAAGACTTTTGCAGGGAGTATCCTGTCAAGAAATTAAATAAATCTGTGATATCAGCACCTAATTCTTCACGGCAACTAAACAATCCCAAATCTGTATACAGCCGTGCCGTTTTAGGATTATAATTACCAGTGCCAATATGTACGTAGCGGCGTATTCGATCTTTTTCCCGCCGTACTACCATAACAGTTTTACTGTGGGTTTTCAGCCCGACTAAACCATAGACTACATGAACTCCAACTCTTTCTAGTCGTTTTGCCCAGTAAATATTATTTTCCTCATCAAATCGCGCCTTTAATTCCACGAGTACAGATACCTGCTTATCATTTTCGGCCGCGGCAATTAGGGCATTGACTATGGGCGAGTCACCAGAAGTCCGGTAAAGGGTCATCTTGATGGCTAAAACATTCGGATCGTAGGCAGCATGGGTAATAAAGCGCACCACTGTAGCCGAAAAGGATTGATAGGGATGGTGTACTAGCAAATCCTTTTCCCGAATTACAGCAAAAAAGTCTTTTCCTTCGTCCGTTTCCAGCGTATCTGGATCTAAACTTGGTTCCCTCAGCCTTTGCAAGCGTAATGGTACAACAGATTGGCGTGGTGGATCTTTGAGTTCCGGCAATGGCAAGGACATAAAAGACATCAAATCCCGCAGTCCCAAAAGACCATCTACTTCATAGAGATCACTTTCTGTTAATTCCAAATCATGCAATAATCGCGATCGCACTATTTCAGGAGTCTGGGATTGAATTTCTAGCCGCACTGGACTTCCGCCTAGCCGCCGTTTTCGCAATTCCTGTTCAATCGCTAACAATAAATCATCTGCTTCATCTTCTTCTAAGACCAAATCGGCATCACGAGTAATGCGGAACGGATGATATTCTTGAATATTCATCCCTGGAAATAGAGATTCCAAGTTATGAGCGATCGCTTGTTCTAAAGGTACTCCAGTCCAGTGGGCAGGTTTCTCGTTATTTTGGTCTCCCAACTCCGGCGGTATCGGTAAAAATCGTGGGAGAACACTGGGAACTTTAACTCTGGCAAAGAATTCTTCTTCGGTGTCTGGATTTTTGACCACAACAGCCAGATTCAGACTGAGATTAGAAATAAATGGAAAAGGATGACTAGGATCAACAGCCAGAGGAGTCAAAACTGGAAATACTTGTTCCTCAAAATAATGGTTGAGATGAGTTCGCTGTTTTTGATTCAAATCTATGTAATCCAGAATATGGATGCCATGATTTGCTAGTAGAGGACGAAGTACTTGTTCAAAATGTTGATGCTCTTTTTTTACATGAGGAATCAGGGTAGACCTAATATCATCTAGCTGTTGTTGTGGTGTCCGACCATCGGGAGTTAACAGACTGACTTTCGCCTCTACTTGTTGCTTTAAACCAGCAACACGCACCATGAAAAACTCATCCAAATTAGAGTTGAAGATTGCTAAAAACTTGAGGCGTTCGAGAAGAGGCGTGCGATCGTCACAAGCTTCATGTAATACCCTGGCATTAAATTGTAGCCAGCTTAACTCTCGGTTAAGATAATATTGTGGATCGTTTAAATTGATGGGATTGGCGCTTTTCTTCGATTTTGCCATAACGATCTTAGGGTAGCCAGATGTAGCCCATACAGATGGAGAACAATACACATAGTAAATTAAATTGGGCATCCAAGTGAAGCGGTTTGTCCCTAATTGTCGCTTTTAGAAAAATCCTAAAAACTTATTTTTCTTGAGTTTCTTTTTTCTCCTGAGTTTCCTTAGCGGCTGCGGCAATCGGTAATTGAAGATTTTGGTCGTAGACAAACTCTTTATTAATTGCTATTTCTAATTTTGGTAAAGTGTTGCTGCTGGCGATGCCATCTTGAACAGGAACGCGCAATGTATAGTTACCAACAGGAACGGCATCTAGACGGTAAAGACCAAATTGATCAGTCACAGATGATACTACTCGTTTGCCTTGAGCATCAACTAGTTCTACTTCTACATTTGGTATTGGCTGACCTGACACATCAGTAATTTTACCTGCCATACCATATTCTAATCTAACGGGGAAATCTAATTGAGTCACAGCTGCACCTGCTACTTCCGCAACTATAGAAGTTTTCCGCACAGCAACTTCAATTGGTAATTCGTCTGGGTCTAGTGCAATTACATAGACACCTTCTCGCAAGTTACCAACAAAGAAATTACCTTGAGCGTCTATTTTAGCTGTACCGACAGTGCGACCACGGTTATCGTAAACATTGATAATACCTCCACCAAGGTCTGCACCATTTCTGTCACCTTGAACAACCATTCGTCCAGCGATCGCTCCTCTGTCTTTGCTAACTGTGCTATATTCAGCCGGCGACACTCTACCGCCAGCAAATGATAAATCTGATACTAAGGATATGGTCAGGCGATCGTCCCCAATGCCACCAAGAATGTTTCTATTTCTAGAGGGGATGCCTTGATAATCAATTGAGGCGAATAATCCTGGCACTATCCGCATACTAGCACCTACAACCGGCCCAACTTCTCCATCTCTATATCCTAGTCCTAAGCGCCAACTCAGACCTGAAAGGCTAGGAGAGCTATAATTTAGTCCCAAAGTGTAACGAGTCGCTAAATCACCACCCGATTCAGTTCCGAAGGATACTAAATAATCACGGCTTAGGTTATAGCCAAAATCTGTTGAGTAGACATCACCAAAAGAGTTAAAAGATAATCTGCTATTTCTTGTTGGTTGGTAAAAAGCATTTAATGAATAGTTACCAAAATAATCTGGTGTACCTCTAAAAGATAAGTTAGACAATGGACGGAATGAAAAAGTTGGCAGAATGTAATTACTTGAATCACTTTGGTTTTGGTAACTACGGGCAATAAAGCCTAAACTAAAATTATTGCTGAATTTATATCTGACATCTAGAGCATTATTCTTGCGATCGCGTGATCGGTCATTGCTGCTAAAATAGCCTGTTGGATATAATTCAGAAACTCCCAAAATTTGCCAACGAGCCAACTGAATATCCAAATTAGCCGTATAACCTAACTCACTTCTAGAAGTACCGACATTCGCTGATAAAATTACAGGGCTTGCTAAACGCCAAGCAAAACCTGCCTGTGCTTGTGTAGTATCAGGTAATAATTGTGCAGAGCTTTCCAACGTTAAATTATCAGATATACCCTGGCGTATCTGATAAAATCCAGCGAACTGGCCTGATTGAGTTGAAGGAAAATCATCCAATAAATTATTTTGGATATAGTTACCCGTTAATCCTATACCGGCTAACTGCACATTACCGCCTGCTGGTAACAATAAATCTGAAGCATTGAGTCTTAAAGAACGAACTTCTGTAGGTACGCTGAAATTATTGCGGTCAAATACAAACAGTTCAATATCATTACTTTGACCAGTAGGCAAATTGACATCTGCAAATTCATATTCTCCACTTAGTCCTACCTGCCGTTGAGCAATCACAACGCCACTAACTCTTAACTGAACAAAACTGGCTGGGGGAACTACACCACGAAATGTTTGTATAGGTTGGGAACGTCTTGGTAGAAGCTCATTAGCACTATAACCTGTATTAAACCTGTCGGCAGGTAGATTAGTATAACCAATCTGCGCTCCCGTCAAATTGAGATTAGTAGCTAAAGGATTTAACCCAATTTGTTGGCGACCTATTTGATAAAGCATTCGCCCTGAGCGCTTAAAGTAAAAATATTCACTTAATTGGGGCTGGTTAACAAAATCATTCTCTAAACGTAACCGCCACGCACCACCTCCTAAACGCCCACCCAAAAGAGAAGAACTACGCCAGTTTGCATTACCTGAATTACTGTAATAATTTAACTCTTGCCGGAAATTAGATAAACCACTACTAGGAGGTCTAACTTCAGGCTTGAGGTCAATTACCTGATTTCCAGATTCTCCACTGCCTCTGCGCCAAGGTAAATCAACATTCAAAGCTAAATCTGAAGTTTTTAGCTCTATTTCGGTAAGTAGTTTCTCTTTTAGGAAAGTATCACTAATATAAGTAATACCATTAATTTTTTTTAAGTCTGACTCTGTAACAGTTACTATACCTAAAGGTGTTTTCAGTTGGGTTTTTCCGATATCACTATTCTCAACCGTAAATCCAGCAATTTGGGCAAAATCAGACAGTGGAATTAATAATTTCCCTTCCTCTGGAATAACTTCTAAACTTCCAACTTCTTGTCCATTAATGAATACTCCCAACAATAAACTTTTAGCTTCCGCCAAGATATTATTAATAGGAGGATTTGCCGGAGGATTATTCTTACCTGTTGAGCTTTTTAAAACATCACTGCTATGAGGGCTTGGAATAACTATATTATTGTTAATCCTTTGTTCCTTTTCAGGAGATATCGGATTTTTTGCATTATGATTATGAGCGGCACTTCTGATATCTCTTAGAGTACTTTTGATATCACGAATAGCTGAATGCTGAGACGCTGCTGAGGGTGTGATACTTTGAGCTACAACCTGTTGACTAAGTTGCTTGGTGTGAGAATCTAAAGCATTTTCAGTAGTTATGTTACTAGCTGTAATGTTTTCATTGTCTACCTTGTAAGAATCCTGTGATTTATCCGTGGAAAACTCAGGTGGTAATGTTTCTGGTGGTGAAGGAGTTGCAATTGCTCCGGCAAATGCTTTATGTTCTTGACTAATGCGGGTATCTAACTGCGTTTTAAAAGAACCATTCTCTGACTGTATAATTGTAATCGGTGGGGGAGATGCTGAAGGTTGGTAGAGCATAAACTGAAGTACACAAATTTGTATGGGTAGCCTAAGAAACTTCCCGGCTATAAATCATTTATGGGAAGATAAATAAACTTGGTTAGCGAAATTTAAGCTTTTATAAACCCAAAAGCTAAAACACATTTATTTTGCACATTTAAATTCCATCCAACTCGTGGAATGAGCATCTTACCCAGACCAATTAACGCAATTTAAATGTGGAATAGTTTATCTGCGATGCTGAGGATTTTTGAGAGAATTTCTTAATTTTTGAGAAGCGGGCTGAGTTTGAGTGTTGATATTATTAGCTAGTGGAGCATTAATGGGCACTGTAAAAGGTATGCCTTTTTTAATCGCTACACCATTCAGTTCCCCATTGATATCCAAGACATAATTACCAGGGGGTAAGTTTTTAGTAATTGGTAGCAAAACTCGACGACGACTATCAGGTAAAATTGGTGTTGTAGGTAAAAATCCTACATCCACTAAAGGCCCAGCCTTTTTGTCCTTTGGTTTTTCTAAATTAGCTATGGGTTTTGTAGCCTCAGCACCTGGATATTTAGCAGCCGGCCAGATAGCATATTGACCTTGCATATTCACATATGCGTTACCTTGGCTAGAAATATCAAATACGGCATTGAGAGCATTAGGTTTGGTGTTTACGCTTACAGAATTTAATACACCAATTTTCTTGATATCTCCTACATAACCGTATATTGCAACTCCTAGTTTGCCAATTAAAGTTACACCCTTTGTACGTGAAGTAGTCCGGGGTATTTCTTCAAAATAAAGTACTGCTCGATGTTCCCCAGATTGGGGCTTAACTCTAGGACGGATGGCGAAACGAACGGTTTGTGAGCCACCAGGTGGAATTGTAAATCTAGAGGGAGTAAAAACAATCCATTGCTCTAAAGATTGCTCTTTGGAAGGAAGTATTTGTACTTTATTTTGCTCATTCATTGTCCATGACTGCACATAAACCTTAAGCTCAACTGGTTGAGAATCAAGGTTTAGAACGCGAACAGCTTGAGAACGTGTTTTGTTGCTGTTCATATCTATGTGAAATTTGGGTGGACTCACACCAATATTAACTGCCATTACAGGAGGCATACTCAGAGCTAATGCTCCCATTACACCCAAGGCAATACTTATTGATTTTGGCAACATCTGCATTAAATTATTCACTTGAAAACACACCATAAAGTAACTATTTTCTGAATCCAAGTAGAGAAATTAACGGCGATCTACTATTACCGCTAATTCCCCAGCATATTGGCCTGCAACTTGGGTACCAGAAACGTCCATTTTTAATCGGAATCCGCCTTGTACCAAAGCTGTATTAGTATTGAGATCGCGAGAAATTTCAATGATGGGCAACGGCTCTAGAACAACTTGAACCACAGAATTAGAACGCTGTTCACTGCTAACTGCATTACTCTTGCCATTTTCGGCTTTCATCTCATAAGTGGCATAAAGTAAGTTCACTTGGTCTACAGGAACACGCATTTGCCAAATGTTAGGAAATTCCCGAACAATCAAGGTATTAAATTGGGGAGGTGCTAATAAATCTCCTGGATTAGTTACTGACTCACTTTTGGCAATCACAGAAATTTCTGACTGTGCAATGGGAGGAATTCTCAGCTTTTGGGGAGTCGCTAACTGGTAAATCTCTGTGGGTTCAACAGTGGAGATGAATTGTGCCACAGTCGGTGTTTGTGAACAGGCTAGCATAGCTAGACTGACAGCTATGGAGTTAAGCAGGTAACGTTTGCAACTCTTAGTTGGATACCATGACATATTGCTAAATTATTCACATTCAAATCATGTATACAGGTCAAATCTTTACTGAATTTTGTTGCTAATGGATTTAATATGGGAGATATCCCCCCAGGTTCTGAGGAATTGGGGAGATATTTAAAAAGTTAACCAGTTTACTGAGTTACGTCAGCAGAAAGAGAGCAATCTGTCTTTTGCTTGCCAAGGTTTGAGTCAGATTTCTTTTCCTACTGTCACCCAAAGAAAGGTTAGTTATGGTCTGAAAGCATCAACTGTCAAAACACCTGTGTAGGTTCCCGCTGGTGCAGTAGCATTTAATGTGACATCCAAAGCAATGTCTTTTGGAGTAGCAGCAGTTAAGCCTTCAGCAGTTATTGAGGCAGTACTAACATCACCACCATTAACAACAACTGCAAGATTATTCGCGCCGCTTACAAAAGGACCAGGTGTAATGTCTACTTCATAACTTCCTGTAGGACTGTTAGACCAAACGATGTAGGCACTGGGAATAGTTTTGAGCACAGGTGCTGCGGCTACTGTAAAGGGGGATACAATATCAAGAGTACTACCAGCAGATTGACCACTGCCTTCGTAAGCAGCGGGAGTACCACCATTTGAAGTTAATAATGCTGCTCCTGCGGCGCCAACTAAATCAGTTGGAGTAATGGCTACATCAGCAGTTGTGATAGTTCTCAAAAACAGAATCTCTGGGACAGAGACATTGACAGTGATGGGCTGTGTTTGACTACCTGGAGCAATCTGAGCGTTAACAGGAGCAGAAAGAATTGCACCACCTAGAATAGCAGTACCAAAAGCAGCAAGAGCTAAAAATTTGTTCTTCATATTGGAAAACATCTCCCTATTTTTTGTGTTGTATTGTTAGCAAATCTCGTGGACTCGATAGTTTGTCTACAAATGGCTGAAATTTTAGTGAAACCGCAACCAGTTAAATTTCGCTTCTTCTTATATCGACTTTGTTTCTAAAATCACCTCCTGTTTAAAGCACGTATAATTCTGTACCGTTAGTCCCGTTGTCGGCGGTGAAGAACAGCTGTGTACCAACGACAGTCAGCCTGCCAGGGTTAGCATTTCCTGTAGCGTTAATGTTGCTAACCTTACGAGTATTGGCAGTTGTGCCGTCACTGAACCACACCTCCCTGTTGCTGCTTTCACCTTCAGAACCTTCCAAAGGATCAGAAGCTGCAAAAGCCAGGGTGCCATTGAAATTGACGAGACTAGTGGGAATACTGTTATTAGGCTGGCTATTTCCGTCTGTGCCAGCCCAAATATCTTTGACAACTGCTGTGTTAACGTCTGTGCCATCAGTTCGCCACAATTCTAGACCAGTTACTGGGTCGTTGCCAACAAAGTAAAGAATATTACCAACAGCAGTTAGAGAGAAAGACCCTAAACCAACATTAGGTGCTTGTCCATTAGTTCTGATGTTGACGGTTCCGCCAGATGTTCCATCACTCTTCCACAGTTCCAAGTTAAAGTCATTATCGCTATCTGTCACAAAGTACAAAGTGTTACCAACGGCTGTCAAATATGTCGGCGCGAACCTATTGTTCCCAGGTGTAATATCTTTCAGCAAGCTAGCTGTTGTACCACTTTGGTATTTCCAGACCTCAAAACCGCTTGTACCATTGCTGGCAGTGAAGTAGAGTGTACTATCAACTACTCTAAAGTTAGCAGGATATGATTGAGTAGTTCCTCCGACACTAATAACTTGCGTACCGCCTATAGTGCCATCAGTTGACCAAAGCTCACTGTTGTTTTTGGCTGTGAAAAAGAGCTTACTGTTAAAAGCAACGAAAGTGGGTGATTGAGAACTACTGAAACTAGGATTAATATCTACTAAACTGACACTTGTGCTGTTATAAACCCACAGTTTTTTGATATTGCTGCTATCAACTGCTACAAAGAAAAGTTTGTTACCAACAACGGTAAGATTACTGGGGTTAGAACTGCCAGTATTCAGATTAATATCACTAATCCTAGTTACAGACGTGCCATTGTACTCCCAAAGTTCTGTACCAAAAGTGCTGTTAGTAGCAGTGAAGTATAACTTGTTATTGAAAACAATCAAATCATCAGGATTAAAACCATTAGTATTAGTAATGCGGGTATTTGTAGTTCCATTAGTCCTCCATAGTTGAATACCTGTAGTACCATCATTGGCAGTAAAGTACAAAGCGTTATTCCAAGTGGTCAAGTTATCAGGGTCAGAACTACCAGCTCCAGGATTTATTTCCAGTTGTCGGGCTTGTGGCTGCGCCGTTATGTCTAAGTTGTAGAAAGTTTCGGCTGAACCAGAAGGATAGATCCGAATGTAGTATGTACCTGCACTCAGGGAAAGATTGCTGATAGTTTCGTTGCTATTTCCGGTTTGATTAGATATCGCTATTTGTGTATTAACGCTGTTGAATAGCCGTACATCTGCATTGTCACTCAAGCCAGAAAGGCTGAGATTAAAGGAACTGCTGGTATTAAGATTGAACTTATAGTAATCATTAGAATCTATACTGCCCACAAACTCACTGCGGGAAATAGAACCGCTTAAAGTACCTAAATTCTGAGCTGCCCCTTGACTGTTACCAGCTTGGTCTGGGCTTATAGTTTGTGCAACCGCACTTAGAGTATAGTTAGCTGTTGTTGTACCAGCACCACGAGTTACTAAGATGTTGTAAGTACCAGGATTTAAGCTGCGGCGAATTGCATCTAGGGTTGTTCCTGATTGGTTAGTGGTTGGAACAATGCCATTACCATTTTGGTCTTGCAGTGTTAAATTAGCATCTGCTGAGAGTGATGTGAATCGGATATCAACTAAGGCGGTTGAGTTGAGAGTGAACTTATAATAGTCTTGAGTATCATTAGTGTTGACTAAATCTGAGATAGTGGCAGGAAGACTGACAACAGTGGCATTTGCTACAGTGTTTCCTCCTTGATCTGGGGCATCTGCGGTAAAATTAACCTGCAAATTATAGTTAGTCGAGTCTGCGGCTCCATAGACTTGGATATAGTAACTACCTGCGGCTAAAGAACGATTTATAGAATCTTGGTTTGTACCTGTTTGAGTACTAGTGGCGGCAGGTTGAAGAGATTGTCCAGAGCTATTCAACAACTGTATGTCAGCATTCCCACTTGAAGGATTGAGGTTAATACCAATAGTGCCATTATTATTTAAGGTGAATTTGTAGTAGTCGCTAGTATCTGTAACAAAGCCACTACTTGCGACAAAATCAGTTCCACTGTAGCTGCCACCATTGACAAATCCACTAATATCTCTGTTAGTGTTTGCCAGTGCAATTGTATTGTCAGAGATACCACTATCTTGAATGACTTCGGCTGACAGAGTGAGATTATAAGTTGTGCTAACTGCCCCAGTTACTAAATAAATCCGGGCATAGTAAGTGTTGGGAGCTTGGTTATTAAGGGTAAAACGTATATTCTCTGATGCGTTACCAGACAAGTTAGGAGCAGTAATAGTTGAACCATTACTATCTGTCAAGATTAAATTGGCATTACTATTTGCTGCTAATCCATCTAGGCTTAAGGTAACTATACTAGAACTACTAAGAGTAAATTTGTAGTAATCGTCTCTATCAAGACTGCTGAGAGAGTCTTGAAAGGTGTTGCTTGTACTGGTAAGAGAACCACCGATATAAGTTGCAGTATTTAAAGCTGTGGCTGTTGTACTTCCTGGATCGGTGAATCCTGAATAAGTTGGCATAAGTTATCTATTATTTTTTATAAAATAAACACTTGTATTGGCTGAAATTACTTATGGCTTTGCAACTAATGCAAGTTTATTGCTATTAATCAACCACAAATTTTTTGTTACTTCTGGCAAATTATTAAACTGTGTCATGATTATGCACCCATTCAGAAGTATGGTTTTTCCTTTTGGAATTTAAGTGTTTGTATGTGAATTAGTTGATGTTAAATATTTAAAATTCTGATATTTGTTGTACCTAGGTTTCAAGTTTTAAACACACTGCTGAATCTTCATAGTCTTTCGTTAGCAGTCAATTTGGTTCATTTCAGCGAAAAATAAGTACTAGATGAGGAAAGTTATTGCCATTACGAAGTTGCTCAAACTTTTTGTAGCCAATTGTAATTTTGTTACAACTTTATAAATTCATCCACAAAAGAGTTATGTATTAGCTGTTGCTATGAAATTTTTAATGTTCTTTTGTATTTCTCCTTCAAACTTCACTGCAAATAAAATTTAACTCTCAGGTAAAAGATACTGCCTGCGTAAAAATACTTAATTTATTGATTCTAATTGTTAAAAAAATAAATTAGTTTCTAGAGGATTTTAGTATAAAAGTTTTCCGGTTAGATCCTGACAGAGAGTATTTTAAAGGAGAATAATCGATAATACATATCTGTTTTTTCTTTACTAACTCTCTTATCCAAAGCATTTTTCACAGCATTACAATATGTTTCAAGCTACTCGTCGCCGTCTCGCCCTTTGGTATACTGCCGTCACTGCTGTATTACTACTACTGTTTGCCAGTGGCGTTTATTTATACGTCCGCAGTACACTGATTGAGCGCATTGACGATACCCTTAACCATGTAGTGGAAATAGTGGAGCGTTGTCTCACAACAAGCCCCTGTGCATCTAAGCTCATATTTGAGCCAATTGATGCTGATGCAGATAAATTTCGCATTAATAATCTAGAAGCCAGTTTTCCTGAGAATGCCGACACCGTAGAAGATGACCACATCGACCTTGAATGGTTTAGTCCAACTGGTGAATTACTTTGGTCAACGCTATCCGAACCCCTAAATATTCCCATTCATGCCAACCGCACTGGTGAAACTGTGCGCGTAGTTAAGGGGGAGAAAGAAAAAGGCAAAGATGATAAACTCCTCACTCCTAACTCCCCACTCTTTACTCCCCACTCCCCATTGTTATTACGGCAAGTTACCCAACGGGTGGAAGTAGGGCGGCAAGTATTAGGATATCTGCGTGTTAGCCATCCCTGGTTTGAAGTCACTAAACCTAGTCGTGAGTTAATTTTTGATTTGGCGCTAGGTATTGGTTTAATGGTGGTTTCTGTAGGGGCAAGTGGCTGGTTTCTTTCGGGTAAAGCGATGGAACCTGTAGGTGAATCTTATCAACGCCTCAAACAATTCACTGCTGATGCTTCCCACGAACTTAGAAGTCCGATTACTTTGATTCAAACAAATGTGCAAGTTGCGCTTGCTGACTTGGATTTAGCAGAGACAGAAGCAACCACTTCTATGCAGTATCGGCAACAGTTAAAGGTGGTAGAACGCTTAACCCAGCGTTTGGGTAAATTAGTCAATGACTTACTGTTCTTAGCACGACAGGATAGTGGGATTAGCAAAGATATTTTTTCACCTTGTCCGCTAGATGCCTTGCTGATGGAAGTGGTTGAAGAACAACAATTGTTAGTCCCTGAAAAAAAAATCGCCCTTTCTCTAGACTTAGTTGATCCTCCTGCCTCTGAAACTAACCCTGAATTACTGGAAAATTGGTTTACCTTTGTGGGTAATTGGGATCAACTGGTGCGCCTGTTCACAAATTTAATTGCTAACGCCTTGCATTACACTCCATCTGGCGGACGGGTGAAAGTTGAATTAGCGCGGATTGAAGGAATAAATCGAGTTTCTGGACTACGTTATACCAGTGCCCAGTTGCAAGTTAAAGTGAGTGATACCGGAGTTGGAATTCCAGCAGAGGCACTACCACGCTTGTTTGACCGCTTTTATCGGGTAGATCCGGCACGGACTCATACAACAGGGAATACAGCTACAGCTAGCGCTACTGGTTCAGGATTGGGATTAGCGATCGCTCAAGCTATTGTCGAACATCATCAAGGACATATTCAAGTGGAAAGCACTCAAGGCATTGGCACAACGTTTACTGTGACTTTACCGATAACTCTTGAGTCTTAAATCGCAAATTCAACAATTGTTTCCTGTGACAGATGTAGATAAGTGAATTTATTTACTAATATTTATATCAACAATTGCAGATTTAACCATTAATTTGAAACTTTATACCAATTTAATGTGAAGTTGCATATATTTTGATCCCCCTAAATCCCCCTTTTTAAGGGGGACTTTGATAGATGTTTTCCGGTTCTCCCCTTATTAAGGGGAGCCAGCGCGGTCTTCTCTGCGAGATGCTGCGTGATAGCGAAGCGGTAGCGAGTCATCGAGCGTCTGGGGTCTCCCCAAGTGGAGCGACTGGCGTGGGCTAGGGGGGATCGAATTATATGCAACTTCACATTAAATTGGTATTAAAATGAGATATTTATGTCTGCTAATCTATTATTTCTAAACCTCTAGCTAGAGAACAAAGCTTGACTATATTGTTAAAATCTATGTGTTTAGATAACAGATTAGCCAACTAATTAAATTTGCTGGTTGAAAAATTTTTAAATAAAGAAAAATTCAGATCAGGAGTCAATCATGAATATGAAGCGTCAAAACTTTCGTAAGTCTGCTGAGTTATTTGGTGCTATTTGTGGTGGATTAATGATTAGTCTGCCAGTAATTCCTCAAGCAATAGCACAACAATCAGTAGGACAAGAATCTACTCCGAAGATTAACCCCTGTCCGAGAATTTTCTACGAAGAACCACATAATAGTCGGGTTGTAGTGCCGCAAGGATGTCCTCCGAATGCACTAACTCAAAGACTAGCTGCTCAAGGACTTCTTCCCACCTCCGCTACCCCATCACAAGAGCAGACAAGATTGGGTGTCGGCGGTGAATCTCCAGAAACAGGTGTTACACCACCACGCCCAGCCCCTGGAGATCAAACTCAACAGCCTTCACCAGGGGCGGTTTCGACCGATCAACCACAACTACTACAACCACGGCAAACTCCCAGCGCGATGATCGCACTGGCAAATGGTACTGTTAATGTCAGATTGGTAAATGACACTGCGGCTAATGTAACTTTCCAAGTAATTGGTGATACGGCACCGCGATCGCTACAAGGTAAGTCAAATGTTATATTGCAAGGTCTAAGGGCACCAGTAACGGTGACGTTTGAACGAGAAGATGGTGGACAGTTGACAGTGACTCCACAAGCTTCTTCAGAGCCAGGAAGTTTGGAAGTTAAATTTAACGAAGCCACCAATGCCGCACAGGGTAGAAGTGCTATGAGAATTGAACGAAACGGTTCAGTATTCTTGAATTAATCAAATTGACTACGAAAGTAGGGGCAGAAATTGCCCCTATTTTCGCTGAAGCATTTTAGTTAGCTGATCTCGCAATTGCACTTCTTGCTTGCTGTCTTCCAATGTCCGCGCCAGTATAATCGCCCTTTCGTAAAAATTACGGGCAGTTAGATAATTACCTTGTTGTTTGTATAACTGAGCGTAAGACTCAAAAGATTTTAATTCTTCTCGCAAATTTTGCAATTCTTTAGCGAGTGCTAAACGTTGCTCTAGTAAATCAAAAGCTCTCTCGTAGCGTCCGACAGCAGTGTGAGCTTTCACTAAACCGTCAATTGCCCGTAATTCATTGGTGCGATCGCGGTTAGTTTTAGCTGTCCGCATCGCTTCACCATAGGTAGCAATGGTATCTTGATAATTTCCCGACGCTCGGTAGGCATCACCTAAATTATTCAGGGTATTTGCTTCACCAATGGCATCGCCAGTCTGACGGCGGAAAATTAAGGCAGTTTCATACAATTTAATCGCCTTGTTGTAATCTCCCAACCTAGCAGTTACCAAACCCAAATTGCTCAAAGACAGTCCTTCCCCTTCAATGTTTTTGACACCGTGAGCAATTGCGAGTGCATCTTCAACTGTTTTACCAGCAGTAGAAACTTCTCCTTGTTGCAGGAGAAATGTACCGATATTATTTAGCACAAAAATCTGAGATTGGAAGTCTTTCGTATCACGAGCGATCGCTAATCCTCGTCGTAAAGCATCTTCCGCCTCTTTTAGACTATCAATCTGGATATAAGCCTTTGCAAGCAAATTGTAAGTCAGACCTTGTGCTTTGAGGTCGCCAATTGAGTGATATAGTTCTAGTGCCTGCAAGCAAGATGCAATTGTTTTATCGGCATATCCTGAAGCATATTGTTGTTTACCGATACGTAGTAGGCTATCTGCTTCATCTCTTGATTGTCGCCCAACAGAACTATTTAAAGGACGATGGAGTTGTTGCGTAATATCAACTGCACCAGCAGCGATGGGACTCAGCAAAAAAGTAAACAGTAAAAAGCTGTGTAAAAGCATCTGGGGACGAGAAATCACATCTACACAAACTAATTGCCTTGGAAATACAAGCCGTTGTTTCATAAAAATTACCCGTAAAGTTGCGGGTTTAAGTAGAAGGTCTAAGAAGAAGTTTTAAGTTTATAAATTGAAGACAAACAATATACGCGTTTACACTTAAGCTAGGATTAAGCTAAATCTTCCCCAAAGTATATGGTGCGGATATCTGTGGGTAATTTGTCCTCTAGCATACGATAGCCTTCCTGAAGAAAATTGGCTACTTCGTTGGGAGCGATCGCTTCTCCTTCGGCTTGCAGATAGGCAGCGATTCTTGTTTCGCTCCAGTGGAAAGTTTGAGACATTAACACGATTAATCGTAAAACAGGGGGTAGTTGGTCTAATGCCTGTTGTACATAGCACCATAGCGGTGGTGAAGTCGCTTGCAGAGAATAATGAATTGCTTCTGTCGGTGGTAGCTTAATTTCGTTAATACAGAAAGCTGTCATATTAATTAACCAATTTTGCATGGTTAAGGCTGGCTCACCTGATTCAGGGCTGGTTAAATTTAGTCCACCGAGTTCGTAATAGATATGCCGCCAGGTAAGGGCAAAGAGATAATCTGCTTGCACTGGCGATCGCGCCGAATGCCGAATTAAGGTATACACTATGGGGCTATAGCGGCAAAAAATCACCGTAAAATACTTTCCAGCATCTGGATGGCGCTGAAACAAAGTCAGTAGTTCATGGTCACTGTGATGAAATAGCGACTTTACCAGAGGATGATTAGCTTCAGGAAAATGAGGAATTTGCACAAGTCTTTGAGTTGATAGTTGTTAAAATAATTTTGGGAATTGCACTCCCGTAGTTAATCGCATAATATCTTGGTGTTGCCCAGTTTGTAGCCGAGACTCAGACAACTTGAGTTATTGATAAACTAGAAACAAGGACTTAATTTTAGTCTTAATCGACAATTATAAAATCGACTCCCCTATAGAATCCTTATTTGTTCATGGTTATAGCAGTTAGTGCGATGTCGTTCCTCCTCAGTCCCCTTACTTTAGGCTCCTTTCTCCCTTCCTTGCCCTTGGATAGCCTGTTTTCCACCCAAGGCATTATGGTAATGCTGCTAGCAGCTTACGCTGGTGCGATGTGGATGTTCCTCACCAGTGCCCCAAAAGTACACACTGTCATGGTGTCAGATTTGGAGATTGCCCGACAGTTGTATGAAGGGCTGCTAGATTTGCCAGCAGCTGAGGTGCCCTTGCACTATTACTACAACTACGAACAAACTATAGGCGCAACTGGGATTGATCCGCTATATATGTCTACAGGGCCGAGTTTGTCAAGCAAAATGATGAATAATGCTACCGAAGGGCTGTGGTATCAATTGAAGAAAAACACCCAGCTACACGTTATTACTGGTGCGAGTTTAGGTAGCAAAAATCAGCAACGCCACGTTTGCTTTGACCACGACTGCTTGGAAATGATTTTAATGCGAGTCGAAACGCGCGGTTTGAAATTCAAGATTCGTAACCAGAAGCCCCTGAACTTTTTGGTCAAGGACTATGAAGGGCGAGTGATTGAGGTGGCTGAGGTAGCGAATTAGCCATTAGATTTTAGATTATTTTAGATTGTGTGATGCGTAGCTTGCCATCGTAGGTATCGCGCCACACAATCTTTTTTTAGTGGCTAGGCGTAAATAAATTAAAGTTTGTAGTAAGGACTTTAGTCCAGAGAAACCTTGCTATGAGCCAATACGGTTCAGTTAATAAAAATTGTAGTAGCGCAGTAAGCTTAATGGGTTTGGCTTTAGCAATTCGAGAAACTGAGTTAGGTGAGCAAGTTTTTCCAGAAATCTGTCTTTATACTTTAAGCGAAACTCTAAATCCTGAATTCTTACCAAATCTGAATCAGGTTGAGGAGCAGGGCGAGTAATTACCTAAATAATCTTTTATCACCGTAAACCGTGGCAAATAAAAGCAGCCCAGTAACGAGGGTCTGAAAAGGGAAATTGCTGAGTAGAATTTTCTATTTCTTGAATTCGGCTGTTCAATTTGGCATACATATTATATTCACGCTTCCATTGTTCATGTTCGATAGAACCTGAAGGATATTTTTTTCTATTTCCTATCAGTTCTTTCTCCTTTGCTTCTACTTCCTGGAAGATTTTATTTAGGTCTACTTTTGTAAATTCTCGTAGCTGAATTTGGGCTTGCTGTAAAGCTTCAGGACGGTTTCTACCTTCTTGTCGCTGCTGGTAGTAAAAAATGGAAAATAATGCTGTGGCTAAATCATTGACTGACCAGAGAGTACTAACTACACTTCTAGCACCAGCACACAAAAAGCCTGTGGAGAGAGTAAGAATGTCATCAGTTAGAGAAGGAATACCCAAATTAGTTTCGCAGCAAGACAGAAACACTTCTACAAGTTGAGGTAAACGCCAACCAGGTGTCATCAATTGCCCCAAGGTGATGCTGTTACCATGCGCTAATTTTAACTGTGATTCTAAAGGATTATCGAGGCGAGATTGGGCATGGTGGCAGGAATGAAGTACTTGAACTTGTTGTGCTAGCTGTCGATAGTTATTGGAGGTGGCTTGACTGCTGCCAATTAATCTGTTTTCTGGTGGAATATTATACATTTGGGCAAGTTTTTCGCCTTCAAACCTGGCACAGGGAAGGTTATCTTCGGCATCTTCCACAGTTCCATATTGTAGAGATATTTCATTAAATTCTCCTACATTGTCGCGTTGTTGACAAAATTCTAAAATTTGGCAACTTGGGGTATAACGAATAAGAAATTTATCTCCTAAATATTCCTGATATTCTCCTGTAGGCAAAGCAGCGAAGGGAATTTGATGGAGTAACAGGTGAGGTACTAAAATTAATTCTTCTATTCCTTGAAGATGTTGGGATATGAGTTCAGATATTTGCAAGCGTTCAGCTAATTCGCGGAGAATGCTATTAATTTGAGTTTCCCATTTTTTGTAATCATTCATATAAGGCAATAACCAATTCTGGTTAATCCAGCCTTGCAACGTCTCTAACCCTTGTCCTGTGCAAGTGTGGAGAGTAATTTGGTGTTTCTGCACGACAAAAATATGGGTGTCGCTGTTGGTAGTGTAGAAACTGAGGATAGCTATATTTGGCTGGTCAATTAGCTTTTGAATTTCTGACAAGCTGAGGGGGTTAACTTGAATTTCGCCAGCTAATACGGGATCTTCGCGTCTGAGATTTTCCCAAACTTGTTGTTTTTGGGCTTCTAAAGATGCGATCGCTTCATTATAAGCTTCCCAAGCAGCGCGTGTATCACTACGGCTATTTTCAGATTTATGGCTTTGGCGTTCTTGGTCAATTTGTCGTTGCAGTTCTTCATACTGCTGCAATAATTCTTGGACTTTTGGGGGAATTTCTTCGCCTTGAGAGAGGTTGTAGCTTGCCATTAAGTCTACCAGGCGTTTGGAACGCGATCGCTCTGAGTATTCAAAGGCTTTTTCTATTTGACCAGCATTGATGCAGGCTTGCACCATTTTTTCATAAACATCAATAGCTTCTTCTAAAATTTCTTGACGACGGAATTCAGAAGTTACCCAAGTACGGATTTTTTCAATAGCATTAATTGCTTTTTCATAGCCATAAATAGCTTCAGACCAAAGTTGAGTAGTAAATGCTGCATAACCAAGATTACGAGCGTTTACCCAGCAGCTATTCGGAAAACCATCTGGAGAGTTGATTTTTAAAGCTGCTTTTAAAGCTGCTATACCTAAGACCAAATTCTCTGATTTATCGCCTTTTATACGTTTAATGTAGGTAGTCCCTAAGCTATTTTGAGTATTTGCCCATGTTTGTGGGAAGCTTTCAAAATTACGAATCTGTAAAGCAGCTTGATATGCATTTATAGCTAATTCCAGATTCTCTTCTTCATTTCCTTTAACACGAGCATTATAGGCATTTCCTAGATTGTGTTGAATCTTCGCCCACTCTTCAGGAAACGCCTGTTGGGTATGTATCAGCAAAGCTTTTTGATGGTAAACGATTGCTCGTTCTATATTCTCACTAGGTTTTCCTTCAATCAGCTTTTGGTAGGCAATAGCGAGATTGCCCTGAATTGTAGCCCAAGTTTCAGGATAAGTTTCGCGGTTATATACCTGAAGGGAATTTTCTAGACAAAGAATAGATTGCTTCTGATTCTCAGATGCTTTTCCTCTGATACGCTTACAGTAAACATTTCCTAAATTATTTTGCGTCTCTGCCCAGCTTTCTGGAGCAGCTTCACGGGTAAAAATTTGCAAAGCTCTTTCAAAAAATATGATAGATTTTTCTAGATTATCTTTGTGATCTCCATGTATCCGATGAAAATAAGCCTTTCCTAAACAATTTTGTATGGCAGCCCAAAGGTCACAAGATATTTCGGGAGTATAAACTTGTAAAGCATTTTGATAACAAGTAAGCACTTGTTCCAAATTTTCAGCCTTTTCTCCTCTAATTCTACTCAAGTATATTTCCCCAAGGAATATTTGAACTAAACCCCATTCTTTAGGAAAAGATTGTTGAGTATAGACTTGTAAAGCTTGATCAAGAAGTGAAATAGCTTTCTCTAGGTTTTCTGAGCGGTTTCCAAATTCTCTACTATAGTAAACAAATCCTAATGATCTTTGAATAGCTGCCCAATCCTCTAGAAAATCCTCCTGAGTGTAAACTTGTTGTGCTTTTTCAAAGAAGCTAATAGCAACTTCTATATTTTCAGAACGATTACCCAATATTCTTTTGTGATAAGCTTCTCCTAAAGATTTTTGTAGCCCTGCCCAATATTCTATAAAATTGCCTTGAGTATACACTTGTAATGCTTTTGTAAAACAACTAATAGCAGATTCTATATTTTTTGCTTTTTCAGTATTAATCTGTTTTAGATAAGCAGTACCTAAATTGTTTTGAAGCGCTGCCCATGTTTCTGGAAAGGAATTTAGATGACAAGCTTGTAAAGCTTCTTGACAAAGGGAAATGGCTTTTTCTATATTCTGTTCTTATTCTCCTTGAAGACAACTGATGTAAGCACTAGCCATATCGTTCTTAATTGCTAACCATTTATCTGGGTAAGCCTGTTTAGTGCTTACCAACAAAGCATTTTCAAAATAAATAATTGCATTTTCCAAATTTTCTGATTTCTCACCGTAGATTCTTTGACAGTAAGTAGCACCCAAATTATGATTGGCTCTAGCCCACTGTTCAGGAAAAAATTCATGAGTGAAAACTTTTAATGAATTCTGAAAGTATTTGATTGCTTGCTCCAGATTATCTCCAAAAATTCCACGCTGTCGCTCTCGAAAAATAAGACCTAAATTATAGTTAATATTTCCCCATTCTGTTGAATCCTCACTACGTGTATATATTTTTAAAGCACTCTGATAGCCACCAATTGCTATTTCTAAATTACTCTCTTTATCTCCTTGAGTAAACTCACGAATCCAGTAGCTAAAGACAAATATTGCTTTTGCTTTTTTTCGTGCATTACTTTTAGTTAGATTAGGGAAACTAGAAGCTACCCAATCTCGCAATACTTCGGCAAATACATCATTTAACTTTTCCAGGTTTTTTTCTAAAAGAGAGTAAAGTAATTGGCCTTTCTGAAGCCCCTGTTCAGCTACTTGCAATACCTTATCTAAAAAATGCCTGTATACTTTGCGTTCTTTAATGCTAATGGTTTGCGTTTTAAATCCAAATCCTTTTCCCATATTTATATATGCAGCCAATCTCTAGTTAGATTTCCCAAAAACTTCTACCAACTTCTCTAGCAATTCTTCAGCTAAATCCAACAACTCAATTTCATCAATTTCATCACTACTATTTCCGCGATTACTTTCCCCACACGACACATTAGCAGCCAAAACATTTTTCACAGCGAAAATCCTATCTTCTTCTTCAGATAGACTTAAACATTTTTCCAACTCTACAGCAACTTCTTCGATTGTCCTTGAACCCAAACGCTCTCTTACTTTCACCGCTACCGAATCGTCACTTTCCAGCAGTTTTACCAAAGCTGTTCTCAGTCCATCATCCTCAACAGAAAACTTCTCAACGGCTACACGCACATATTCCCGCACGCTCATGTTTGCCGCCAATGCCTTTTGGAAAACTACATCTGGTACATCTACTAGCAATACACCTTCGTTATCGCTAGCTTGATATAAGTCATCCCCTTGTTTGACGGCTACCAGCAAATCTGCACCCAAGGCGTGTAAATAGTGCAACACTGATTCCAACTCATGTTCTTTTAACGCCGATTCTAATTTGGACACCGCAGCTTGCTTTACTCCTAGTTTTTGAGCTAGCTGTGCCTGAGTCAATCCTGCTTTATTACGTATTTCCCGCATGGCATCGGTAAGATATAGGCGCAGATACTCTAACTTTCCTGCCAGAATTACCTCTGGTTCGTCGCTTACCTTTTGCTGCAACCAAACTTGAAAATTAGGCTTTTTCATCACTGTTCCCTCTGCTGCAATTCACGTAACCTCACTCTTGCAGGTTCTTTGTCTCTATCTTTGATAGCGTTGTCGTATTTCTTCATAAAGGCGTGCAGCACCACAAACCTCTGAGGAGTAACAGCCGTTAAGATAAACCGTGGATTATGTTCGCTCTTAGTCATCCGTAACTCATACAAATCATCTTCCAGTTTCTCAAAGATGCCACTGGTAAGTGATGCGAGTCCTTTGTCGCACAGGTAGCGAAGATTAACTTGCAGACGCTTGGTTTCGGAAGCACTCAGTAACGGTTTTGGTGGATTTTCTGGTTGCTCCTCTTCAGGAATCATCCTGATGAAAAAAGCCAGCAAATCTTTGGGGATTTCCCCATTGACATCTAGATAAAGTTCCCAAGTCCAGGTCACTTCATACCTCACAGTATAGTATTCCTTACAAGGAATGTCAATTGCATTATTCCCTTAAAGGAATATTATATAGAATCAGTGAGTGCAACTTAGGTAATAAAAATGGTGCGTTAGGCAAAACCATAACGCACCCTATTGTTTATATGCTTAAGTAGGTCAACTCAACTGTTCAAACTTAAATTTCCCTTTAATCAACTTGTTAAAGTGTTGACCTTTAGACGGTGCATTATCTAAGTCATCCTTGACACTGGGAGGCACTTTGAAATACTCGTAAACACTTCCACTATCAAATTCAATAGTCAGTGTTTGAGTTTTTGGCTCATAGCTAAATTGCTTAATAACGCTGCCTTCTGGCTTGAGTAGTGGGAATGCAATTACATCCCGAATACTGGCACAATCAGTTAATAACATTACCAACCGATCGATCCCAATCCCTAAACCACCTGTAGGCGGCATACCGTATTCAAGGGCTGTCAAAAAGTCTTCATCTACACCTTGGGCTTCTAAGTCACCAGCAGCTTTCCTTTCAGCTTGGGCTTCTAAGCGTTCTCTTTGATCGATGGGATCTGTAAGTTCTGAGAAGCTGTTTCCAGTTTCTCGCCCGACGATAAATAACTCAAATCTTTCCACCAAACCAGGTTGAGAACGGTGGGGTTTTGCTAGAGGCGAAATTTCTACTGGATAATCAATTACAAAGGTAGGTTGAATTAACTTAGCTTCTACCTTTTCTTCAAAAGCTAAATTTAGTAACTTACCAATTGATTTTGCTTCATCTACACCAGGAATACCAGCATTTTTACTTGCTGTTTTTGCTTCTTCCAAGGTTTGGAAAGAATTGAAATCTAAGCCAGTAAATTCTTTCACTAAATCGTGCATTGTCACTCGCCGCCAAGGTGGTGTTAAATCTATAGGTTCCCCTTGGTAGGTGATTTGCAGCGTGCCGAGTACGTCTTGGGCGACAGTGGTAATAATCCCCTCAGTCAGCGCCATCATATCGTTGTAATCGGCGTAGGCTTGGTAAACTTCAATCGTTGTAAATTCGGGATTGTGTCGAGTCGAAATTCCTTCATTACGGAAAATCCTTCCCAATTCAAACACCTTTTCAAAACCACCTACAATCAACCGCTTGAGATGGAGTTCTGTGGCAATTCGCAGATACAATTCCATTTCTAAGGTGTTGTGGTGGGTGATAAATGGACGCGCATCTGCACCTCCAGCTTCACTCTGTAAAACTGGCGTTTCAATTTCGAGAAAATCTCGCTGTTCCAAATAACGGCGAATCCCAGCTGTAATTTGGGCGCGACGGCGGAAAGTTTGTCGCACTTCCGGGTTAACAATCAAGTCAACGTAGCGCTGACGGTAGCGCTTGGCAACATCCGTTAATCCATGCCACTTGTCGGGTAGCGGCAACAGGGATTTAGTCAGGATAGTATATTGTTTAACGTAGACAGATAACTCGCCCTTTTCAGTCCGTTTAATAGTACCTTTAACTCCCAGGATGTCGCCTGCATCTGTGAGTTGTTTTAAGTGATTGAAGGCATCAGCATCAATATCTGCCATGCTTTCTTGGATGCGATTTTTATCCAAATAAAGCTGAATTGTGCCAGTTTCATCTTGTAAGGTGAAGAAAGCCAGTTTACCGAAAACGCGACGTGCCATAATGCGTCCAGCGATCGCAACTTCTAAATCAATTTCTTCACCACTGGCTAAATCAGCAAACTTTTCTTGCAACTGCGCTGCATGATGGGTAGATTCCCAACGATAGGCGTAGGGATTAGTCCCTAGCTGCTTGAGTTGTTCTACTTTCTCCAGCCTTGCGGCCCGGATATCTTCTTCCGACATGGTAACGAACTAAATAGGGCAAGATTAATTATAGATGCTGCAAAAGTTGAGAGGAAGAGATATTTGTCCTAGAGGGCGCGTGCGTAGGCGTAGCCCAACCCAGGCATCGCTAAAGGAAACACATAATGATACAAACTAGAGTCCGCCTGTGGACTGTAAACGAATATCACCGGAGTATCAAAAGTTTTAGATCGCTCTAAATACCCCGATAAATTGGGGACTTTGATTCTGGTTTCCCCCTCTTTTTAAGGGGGTTAGGGGGGATCTAAAGTGCCTAAAGTCACAATGAGATACTTTTCAAATACCCTCTAAAAATAAAACCTTTATTTCTGTACGATTTTTAGCGAATGTCTAGACAAAATAGCCTTCATTTTCAAGTTAGTAAATTGGACGATCGCCTTAACTAAATCTTGCTGTTCTGGTTGTAAATTTAGCTTTACTAGGGCTTGATTCATATTATTACCAGCCCTGAGATTGCGATTAAGTTGGGCGCGTTGTGATGTGTTTAAAACTGCCTCAATTTCTCTGTTTCTTCTTTGACGCACAGCCTGGAGTTCTTGGCTTTGTAAGGGAGTCAGATTAATATCCGACAAGGTGGAGTAACTTGCTGTTTTAGTAATTTGGGCGAAAATGACTCCAGAAGTAGTATGGAGTTGAACCGGTGTAGCTAAGGCAATTCCCGGCATGGAAAGGACAAGAGCTAGAATAATAGCGAACACAGAAAGCCGTTTTGTCAAGTGAATTGCCATATTGATAAATGCCTACATCTAAATTTAATGCTCAGATATAGTTAAGCAATATTCAAGTTTTTAATTTTGAATATTGAATTTATCCTACCCCAAAGAGTGCGTTAACGTGGTATAATTAGTATCTTGCATCAATATTAAGTAGGCTAGGCACTATTTACTAATACCAGTGCCCGCCCTATGTGATTGCTCCTTAATTACGAATCAGTATCAGGTCTTCTCATTCTGTTAATTTCCCGTCGTAATTCCTCAATTTGACGACGCAAATTATCTGTTTCATTTGGGGAAGATTCTGCTGCAACATTTACTGAGCCAGAAGCAGGCGATCGCTGATAGTTTCCTCGGCGAATTTGCTGGTATTCTTCGGATACTGCCCACGCCCGTAAGTAATGCAGGCGTTCAACGGGGAAAGGATGACTTAACATCGTACCCTGAGCGCCGTTGTAAATCAAAAATTTATATATCTGATTCAGTCCATCTTCATCCAGTGCCTGATAATTTTCTGACTGCTTGATAAATTCTTGTAAACTACATTCATTGGCATATTTGTGACTACCGCCAGACAGCTTCATCATGGTTGACATTACAGGATTCAAGTCATCCATTACCAGTAGTGCGGCGCGATCTGACGATAACTCGGCTTTACGCCGCCACTCAAAAAAGGCGTAAATCAAGCCTTGTGTTACAAGATTACCGAGGCCGAAGGTTAATTCGCCCAAGGCAGAAGCAGCACTCATCGCCCACATCGCCATTTGAATTAAAATAGTATGACCACATTTAATATGCCCCAGTTCATGGGCTAGCACCACCCTAATCTCAGCTTCGTCTAGTAAGTCTAGTATCCCTGTATTTATAACTATGTAAGGATTCTCTTGCCCCAGTGCATAGCTATTTGCTTGGGGATCTTGCGAGACAAACAGCGCGGGTTCTGGGTAAATGTCCAAATCTCGGACGCATTCCCGAAACATCTGGTAAATAGTGGAATACTGACGCGGCCCGACTTGGATGGTGTTACCCATTAGATAGACTAATTGAGGGCGTTCGTAGATAAATTCCACAAATTTACGAGCGATTAAATCAAATCCCGGTAAATTTCGTAAAGCTTGCTCGGCTTGGCGATCTAGTGGATGCCTGAAGGCTTCGCTGGAAATTCCTGTGTAAGTTGGCATAATTCAGGGTATTGGGTGATTGATCATTTGTCATTGGTCATTAGTCATTAGCAAAGGACAACTGACAAATAACAAATGACAAGATAATAGAAATGGGGCAATTGGAAGTAAAAATCACTTTGTATGGAATTAAAAGCGTGTGATTGAGGCAGAAGTTCATTTGTCACTACATAACTTTTTGCGATCGCAAGCGGGGTTCCCTTCCTGGCCCCATCATTTGACGATGGCACGGTTGGTAGCACGCGCCTTGCGCCTGGGACGTAGTGCCCTAATTCAAGTAGGAGCAGTTTGTGGCTATCAAGGGCGGTATCGCACTAGTTTTGTAGCATCAGCCCTAATGTGGCACGGCCCTGTAATTATTGTTGCTCAAGAACCAGTGCAGCAACTTCTGCTGCGGATAGAAATTCCCCGTCTACAGCAGTGGCTACCAGCCAATAAATCAATTAGAACAGGTGACGCTTGGCCTGATCCTGAGTTCCAAGGGCTACTGTTAACCTCTCCAGAAGCTTGGTTAAGAGGACAATTTGCTGGTGGCGATCGCTTTCCCGAAGGCATCCCCACAATTATTGATGGGGTAGACGATCTCGAAGATTGGGTACGCGATCAACTTACCCAAGATATTCAACCCCATGATTGGGACGAACTCATATTGGCTTGTCCAAATCAAGCTGAGGCAATTAGCGAAGCACGGATACAACTAACGCACGAACTTTTTCAGCATCCTGTTAATCCATATCACTGCTATCTAATTTCCCAACCAGAAATAGAGATTTTAAGCCGTCTTTGTTTAGCTTTAGAGTCAGCACGATCACTGCCAGAACCCTGGAAACAATTCTGGCAACAATTTCAAACCCTTAATGAAAATCTTTCCTCCCCTGCCTCTGCTGCCTCCCCTCCCCTCTTCTGGGCGACTATAGCCCATAGACAAGGTTTATTTTCTTTGCACTATGCCCCAATGGAATTAAGAGAAATCCTCTTACCCTTATGGCAGCGACAACCAGTAGTTTTAATTGGCAGCGCTATAGAACCGGAAACTGAGGCTCCTCTTTTCCGACAGCGCCTTGGTTTGGAAGATTTAACTTGCCTGAAGTTCTCCTCGGAGAGTCAAGCGGAAGCAATTCAACTGTATGTACCCTATAAATTGCCCTTACCTAACACGCCAGAATTCCAAGCGGCATTTATTCATAAAGTCCGCACACTGGTTTGTCTAAGTGCTACAGCACCGGGGTTAACGGTTGTCTTGGTGGGGGATGTACCACTCAAGGCTCAAGTGGCGACAATTTTGGCTTCAGAATTTGGTTCACGAGTGCAGGTAGAAAAAACTTGTTTAGATGAAAATGGTATTTTAATTAGCGGTTGGGAATTTTGGCGAGAACATCAGCGAGTCTTACCAGCACCCCATTTGTTAATTATTGCTACTTTACCTTTACCATCTTTAGAAAATCCGCTAGTCGCTGGTAGGGTAGCTCTTTATAAGCGATCGCATCAAGATTGGTTTCGTTTATATTTATTGCCAGCAGCCTTGAATGAATTACAAAGAGCGATCGCGCCAGTCCGAGAAAGTCAAGGCATTGTTGCTTTACTTGATAGTCGTGTAGTTAATCGTAGCTACGGCGCTCAAATTCTCTCTGCTTTAAGTCCTCTGGCACGCATTAACTATCTTGACCCCAGTTTGTTTTCTAATACCGATGAAGAAAATTCCGCTTAAAGTCATTCTCATGCCCCATTCCCCAATTGTCTATAGCCATAATTCCTGGCAAGATAAATTTAGAACCTAAGTAAAAATTGAATTGCTGATTATGGGTGAAGCAAAGCGTCGCAAAACCACACAAGGGGAAACATACGGTCAAGAGACTCGAATCTTGCCTTGGCTTCCCATCACAAAAATTCAAGGCGAACAATTTGTCAGCTGGACAACTCGTGGTGCTTGGATAGGCATTATCCTTATGGTTATAGGATGGGCAACTATCCGTTTTATTGGCCCAGCCTTCGGTTGGTGGCAAGTAGTCTACTAAATCCTGCTGTTAATTTTCTCGCTCCAAGAAACCTTGAATCTTACTCCCCTTCCCTTGTCGGCTATCCATTAGTCTTATTTTTAAGTGAGTTGTAGTTTTGTTGATAAAGATCCGGGTAGTGGATAGCCCGCAAGCAAGGAGGTCATTAAAAGGAGCCAATGCGATCTTTTCCCAAAGGGAGAGGCTAGCACCCAGATGTCTCGCCAAGTGAGCAACTGGCGTGAGGGGTGCAATGGCTTTGGGAATCATAACTATTACCCGCCGGACATGATTGCTACGAATTATGAATTAGCCCGATCGTAATACACTTCACCAAAGCTATGATCGGCATGAATTTCAACCACTAGATCAACTGCTGTTGCATCTTTTACCAAGGGCTTGATAAATAATTCCGGGTGAAGCGATCGCCAAAAATAATTGACAAATTCCTCTATCTCTGCATTGCTCATCCCCGATTTACCCGCAGCGATCATTTGCTGTTCTGCCTGTTTGCGCCACTCCAAAGAACAGCGATAATCGGTTGGATATAGCACAATTAAGCTGTCCAATCGATCCCACAGTGGTAAATAATCATGGAGGCGAAGATTCATATCACGGGCAAATGCTCTATCTTCATTTGTGACAATTGGCGGTGGTGCAGTATCAAATACATCTGCATTAATTGGTCGTACACCCACAAACCAACCTTCAAATAGTACAATATCTATACCTGTAACCATTTCTGAAGTAGTGCGATCGCCAGCGCCTTTGTATGCAGATTTATCAAACCGGGGAACCATAACTGAACTTTGCGACTGACAGATATGATCTAGTACATCTAAGCCTAAATCTATATCGTGGGTTCCTGGTGGGCCGCGCCAAATCAAGCGGGGATCTTGCTGTGTTAAGACCAAGCGATCGCTGTAAGTTTTATATAAGTCATCCAAAGAAAAACTCAGAGTCCGGTATCCCAACTGATTCAGAATCAAACTGAGAACTTTAGACATTGTAGTTTTACCAGTGCCTTGTCCTCCTAATATTCCTTGAATCAGAGGGCGTTCCAACTGTTGGCGCTGCGATGCTAGTTTGATCCCCAAAGGCAGCCACAAGTCCCACAAAACCTGTAACATTTTCTTGGGTTCGATTTGGAGGGTAGTTTGGCAGAATTGGCTAAAAGCTGGGAGGACAGATTTTAGTAAATGCGATCGAAAAGCGATCGCTTCATCGACATTTTCCGGCGTGATCCCAAAAGCTTTTGCCCTTAACCTATCTGTTAGTGCTGCTTCTCTTGCTTGCTGCTGCCAAGTTTCAGTTACAGTTTCTGAAATTAAAATTTCACCCAGCCACAAACTCATAATTTCCCCTTATGCCCCTCTGCTCCCTGCTCCCTGCCTATTCTCACGATCCCAGCTTAAAGGCTTCAAGAAACAGGCTGTAGGTGAAACCAACTTTGAGGAGATTTAGTGAGTCTACAAAGAGCGATCGCCTAGTAAAAAAGCTCTGACTGTAAAATATTCTACTAGTAACTTCCGTTAACACTACTAAAAAACCAGCTACCACAATATCTAATTCTGCCCGTTGACCAGCTGTAGTGGAAACTGCGTTTCCCAGAAAAAAACCAAACAAAAAACTAATTATCAGTAACGATAATCGCCGCCAAGGATTTAAAAACCATTGCCCCAAGCGTGTAGCAATGGCATCCAACAAGTTATTCAGACGAGTGTTTTGCATCAGATAGACTTCTGGGAAAAAGTCAAGATATCTTGAAATATCTTTATATTATTAAAGAATATATTGGTTGTAGCCTAAGCTTATTTGTTAATATTATAGATATATGCTGGGTTTCCAGCGTTAATTGAAATTTCCACATCCTATCATCTTTAAGGAAGCACAGGCGGTTTCAAGGCTGCTTTTTCTAACTCAAGATGAAATATATTTATCATCTGGGCTGGCAAAAGACACTTTGTTGTCTCTGCTAGTATCTTTACGATATTTTTATTTTTCTATACAAATACATTGACTAGTTCGGTATCTAATTTTCTTGTTTTTATCCAAGCCTACGGTCAATACACAAAGCAATTAGTGTCTGTAACTGTTGTTTTTCGGACATCAATGAAATATTTTCCTCCAAATATTTTCTAATCAAAATGATACTTATAATACATTGATGTGCTTAATCTGAATAAAATCTATCTTAAGCTACTTTTCATAATTGTCTTTCGTGATAATAGGCTACTATTTGGTCAAGCCTAGACAAAATATTTATTTCTAAAAACTATCAATATGAAATCTTTAGTGTATCGTAACGTCGGTGTTACAGCCTGTTGCTTGGGACTGCTTGTTGCTCTGGTGGGATGCTTTGGAGTGAGTGTATCCTTTGAGTCCACAAACCCAGATACATCTTCACAACTGCCAAGTGAAACTCAAGAGTGGGAGACAACTTCTTCTAAACCTGTTTCACCTGAAAAAAGTATTTCCGCTAATCTATCTACTCCAACCAATAAAGTAGAACATAGTAGTAAAGAGAATACTTATCCTGTCTTAGCAGAGCGTGATAAATCAGCAAGCAAAGCTAAGAATCAAGGGACTTTGCGGATGAGTAATCAAACAAATCAACCTGTACGCCTGGCTCTACTGGCGCGACAGTCGGTAGCAAAAGGCTCTGGTACTAAACAGGCTAACTACGATGTACCGGCACATTGGGATTTTGCCCCTCAAGAAGGTAGTGAGAAGGGACTGGTTCTATCCCTACCTCAGAATAATTTGAAGCTGGAGAAGGGAGATATTTTAGTTGCCTTCGCACAAGATGGCTCCCGTCGTTATTGGGGCCCCTATGTTGTTGGTGAAACTCAATTACCTAAATGGAATTCCCAAAGCAGAGAATGGCAACTAGTGCTGAGTCCATAATCTATAACATTCAGAATTGAATTTTCTGTTTGAAAATGTGCTTATTAAGAGTTATGAAAACCTAGAAGCTGTAGGGGCAATTTATGTATTGCCCCTACGTTAATTAAGTACAGCTTCACATAAAATCGCTATGAGGATTGCTAAATAGTTACCATAGATAACTTCTGCATTTAGCCTTGTAGATTGACTTTTGTTTCATTTATTTTTACTATTAAACCCCATTATGGTATAGGGCTAGAGTAAATACGCTCATCTGATGTTGCTAATAAATAGAGCAATCGGGGCAATCTCGGAAAAACGACTTATTAAGCGTGCTCATTACATTGTTTGAAGTTATGTAGCCTTTTGATTACGGCCTATCAAACACTGCGGTAAACTATGCGTTGATTATGATTCTTTCGCAGAGAAGAACACTCGAAAGGAGCGGTTTTTTCAATGTCTCACACCGTAAAAATCTACGATACCTGCATTGGCTGCACCCAATGCGTCCGCGCTTGCCCTACTGATGTACTTGAGATGGTTCCTTGGGATGGCTGTAAAGCTGCTCAAATTGCCTCTTCACCCCGTACAGAAGACTGCGTGGGCTGTAAGCGCTGCGAAACCGCTTGTCCCACCGACTTTTTGAGCATCCGGGTTTACCTGGGCGCTGAAACAACTCGCAGTATGGGTCTGGCTTACTAAAAAGCTAGTGCCGAGTGCTGAGTGCTGAGACAAAAAGAAGTAAATCAAAAAAGCTAATTTCTTGATTCTTCACTCAGAACTCGGAACTCGGAACTTAAGACTTTGAAGTGTGTCAATATCAAGCACCTTTAGCATCGTAGAGTGGACACTACCTGCTTTACGAAATTTTAATTTTAGATTGGGGATAAAAATCTCTGGGTACTTAAATCCTAGAAGCGTATTTGTACAGTCAGGTCAAAAGCTGACTGTGAATCTGCTTTAAAAGCCCAAAATCCATAACAATACCTAGTGGTAAAGGGAGTAATATTACTCCCTTTTTTCTTTGCAAAACGTCGAGTTTGTGCTAAACACTATACTGGATTTAATCATCCTGAAAAAAAGTGGTGTGAACAATGTGCGGAATTGTTGGATATATAGGCACTCAAGCGGCGACAGACATTTTACTGGCTGGGCTGGAAAAACTAGAGTACAGGGGCTACGATTCTGCTGGAATCGCCACTGTTTGGGAAGGTGAAGTTAATTGTGTGCGGGCAAAGGGCAAACTGCATAACCTACGCTCTAAACTAGAACAAATAGAAGCCCCCGCCCAGATTGGTATTGGTCACACTCGTTGGGCAACTCATGGTAAGCCAGAAGAATACAACGCCCATCCCCATTTAGATACCGCAAAGCGAGTGGCGGTGGTACAAAATGGCATTATCGAAAATTACCGCGACTTACGCGAAGAACTTAAAGCAAAAGGACACCAGTTTGTTTCTGAAACTGATACTGAAGTAATTCCCCATCTCATAGCCGAATTTTTAAAGAATATTCCCCCCTCATCTTCCTCATCCCCCTTTTTAGAAGCAGTTCGCCAAGCCGTTAACCACTTACACGGGGCATTTGCGATCGCAGTTATTTCTGCTGACTACCCCGATGAATTGATTGTTGTTCGCCAACAAGCACCTTTGGTAATTGGTTTTGGGCAAGGAGAATTCTTTTGTGCGTCTGACACGCCTGCGATCGTTGCTTACACCCGCGCAGTGCTACCTTTAGAAAATGGCGAAATTGCCCGTCTCACTCCTTTAGGCGTTGAGATTTACAATTTTGCTGGCGACAGGTTGAAAAAGCAACCCCGGCTGCTCAACTTCAATCCTGCATTGGTAGAAAAGCAGGGATTCAAACACTTCATGCTCAAAGAAATTCATGAGCAACCAGGAGTAGTAAGAGCTAGTTTAGATGCTTACTTCAATCCAGCCGAATCTACCGAATCGCCAATCAATCTTGGTTTACCTGCGGATTTATACAACGATTTAGAACAAATTCAGATCCTTGCCTGCGGTACTAGTTGGCACGCAGCATTAATCGGAAAATATTTACTCGAACAATTAGCAGGAATTTCTACTCAGGTACATTACGCTTCTGAGTATCGCTATGCACCATCACCCGTGACCGCTAACACGTTGATTATCGGTGTTACCCAATCAGGTGAAACAGCCGATACCCTAGCAGCTTTGACAATGGAAAAAGAACGTCGCCAAGGGAGAGAACCTAAATATCAAGCGCGACTACTGGGCATTACCAATCGCCCCGAAAGTAGCCTTGGTCATCTAGTGCCGCATGTCATCAGTACCTTAGCAGGAATTGAAATTGGGGTAGCGGCGACAAAAACTTTTACTGCTCAACTGATGGCATTTTATGCTTTGGCATTGGATTTAGCCGCCCGTCGTCAAACTGTTTCAAAAGACACATTAGATCAAATTATTAACGGGTTACGGCAGATTCCTAAAGAAATTGAAGCAACTTTGGAAAGTCAGGAACGTTTAACCGAACAGCTAGCCCACGAATTTGCCGAAACCCAAGATTTCATTTTTATAGGAAGAGGAATCAACTTTCCCATTGCTTTAGAAGGGGCGTTGAAATTAAAAGAAATCAGCTATATTCACGCTGAAGGGTATCCAGCTGGAGAGATGAAACATGGCCCGATCGCACTTTTAGATGCGAAAGTACCAGTAGTTGCGATCGCAATTCCTGGTAGTGTGTACGAAAAAGTTATTTCTAATGCCCAAGAAGCCAAAGCCAGAGATTCTCGGTTAATTGGCGTTACTCCTGTCAACGATGGCGAAGCTGCGGAAATCTTTAACGATCTTCTTCCCGTCTCTCATGTAGAAGAATTACTTTCTCCGATTTTGACAGTAGTTCCTTTGCAATTATTGGCTTATCACATTGCCGCCCGTCGCGGTTTGGATGTCGATCAGCCAAGAAATTTGGCCAAGTCAGTAACGGTGGAATAGTTTATTAATAGAGGTAGTAGCTGTTGTGGAGGAGTAATTCGGTTCAACAAAATATAATTCGGTTCAACAATTCATAAAACGATTGAACAATAACCTCTAAAGAAGTACGATTGTACCAAGTAAAAGTGCGATCGCTGCCAGAGGTTATTTTTATGGTTAGGGGCAGAAGGGAATGGACACAAGCTAAATATGAACGATACATAAAAGAAGGTCGTGGCCGAGGAAGCGGTAAAAACTATAAACCTTGGCTTACAATTCAGGATTTTCCCTCTAAAGGCCGTTCCTCTAGAATTCCTGGTTGGAAAACGAATCGAGTACATCATTTCTTCTCAGACCATGAAAAACGGTTATTTTATTTGTTTGAGTGGTCAGATATAGTCACAGATATAAAAGAGCAGTTTCCTCTAGATAATTTGGATCTAGCTATGAGTATCGCTACAGACATAGGTATAAAGTACCCTGTAGATACACAAACTGGCACTCCTTATGTTTTAACAAGCGACTTTATGCTTACAGTCAATCGCAATGGGAAGCAGATACAGATTGCGCGGACTGTCAAGCAGTCAACAGAACTGGAGAAAAAGCGAGTTAATGAGAAATTGGAGATAGAAAGACAATATTACTTAGCAAAGGGTATTGACTGGGGCATTATCACAGAAAAAGAAATTTCAAGGCTTTTAGCAGAAAATGTTGAGTGGGTTCATTCTGCTTATAGGCTAGAAGCAAATTCAGAAATGGACACTTCACAACTGCATGAGTTGTCAACAATTTTAAAATCCAAGCTTCAGGAAGAAGATGCAACCATCAATAAAATAACTACTACTTTAGATAAAGAGATGAATGTAAATTATGGTACATCACTCTATGTGTTTAAACATTTAATTGCCAGAAAAGAACTCATTGTGGATTTAGTAAAAATAAAATTATCTGCTTGCCCATCAACTGAAGTTATTCAAAAAATAGTATTTTAAACTTCCATAGTAGGTAAATAATATGGTTAAAGGTTTATTTGTCAATGATTTAATAGAGTGGACTTTAGATCTCAACGTTCATATAGTTGAAAGAATTATTTGGATAGACGAAGGTTATATTATTGCATTCGTTATAGATATTAATGCTAAAAAAGGTTTACCTGAACCTAAGAAAATATCTGAAATTTTAGAAGCCATATCTGAAGGTATTGCTTTTAAACAGCAACAAGATCCTTGGGCAAGAATCGTAAGGGATGAAAATTTGACGGATCGTGAAAAGGAATACAGAAATAAAGCTTGGAAAATAATTTCATCATTAGTTACAGAAGAACCATCAATATATTACAGGAATTTTAGAGGTTCGCTGGTTAAAAAAGTTGTTGAAAAGCATAACTTAGAAAGAAATAAAGACAAATTGGTAGAAAAAACTGTCTATGGATATTTGAGAAGATTTTGGCAAAGGGGAAAAAATATAAACGCTCTTATACCTGATTTTATCAATTCATCAGGTAAGGGCAAAATTCGAGGTCAATCAAGCAATAAGAGAGGAAGACCAAGAAAATATGCACATGAGCCAGATATTGGTGAAGGTGTCAATGTTACAGAAGAAGATAGAAAGATTTTTAGAATAGCCATAAGCAAATTTTACAATAACTCAAAAGAGAACTACTTAACAACTGCTTATGAATTAATGGTTAAAAATTATTATAAAGAAGGAATTAGATATGACGAAAATGGTGTTCAAAAATCTATTTTAATTCCGGCTGATAAAATACCTACAATTACCCAATTTAAATACTGGTATCAACTTGAGCAGGATGATGTCACAAAAACTTTGACATCTCGAAAAGGAGCCAAGAAGTTTGCTTTAGAGAATAGAGCAATTTTGGGAACCTCTAAGATGGAAACTATTGGCCCAGGTTCTCGATATCAAATCGATGCAACAGTTGCTGATGTATATTTAGTATCAAAATATAACCGTGATTGGATAATTGGCAGACCAGTTATTTATGTAATTATTGATGTTTTTAGCCGAATAATCACGGGTATTTATGTTGGTTTAGAAGGCCCATCTTGGATGGGGGCAATGATGGCACTAGCCAATGTAGCGACAGATAAAACCCTGTTTTGCCAGGAATATAACATTAATATTACTGAAGATGAATGGCCATGCAATCAAATGCCAGATACAATTTTAGGAGATAAGGGAGAATTAGCAGGTATGTCCGTTGAAACATTAATCCCTAATCTTTATGTTCATATTGAAAATGCAGCTTCCTATAGAGCAGATTGGAAAGGTTTAGTAGAAAGACACTTTCGTATAATCCATGAATATGTAAAGCCTTTTTTACCTGGTTATATAGATACTGATTTTAGACAAAGAGGTGCAAGAGATTATAGGCTTGATGGCAAACTTGACATAGATCAATTTACTGAAATTATTGTTCGTTTAATTGTTCACCACAACAATAAACCTCTTAAGGAATATGAAAGGGACGAAGCGATGATTGTTGATGATATACCCCCTATACCCACAGAGTTGTGGAAGTGGGGTATTACGAATCGTTCTGGTAGACTTAGAACTTTTTCTGAAGATATTGTCAAATTGAATTTGATGCCTACTGAAAAAGCAACCATTACCGCTAAAGGCATCAAAATGAGAGGGAAGGAGATGTACTATACCTGTGATAGTGCTGAAAAAAGGCAATGGTTTGAAAAAGCTAGAAGTAATCTCCTTTCTAAGTCAGATAAATCACTGATTGTGTCTTACGATATCAGAAATCCAAACTTCATTTACCTCCCATCAAGTGATGGTAGAGATTTTGAAAAATGTTTTCTTATTGATTCAGAAGGGCGGTATGCTAATAAAAACTTTCATGATATTGAATATTTGCTTGCTTATGAAGAATTGCAAAGACAGAAAAGCCAAGGTAAACAACTACAGGAAAAGGTAGATTTGATAGCTGATATTGAAAGCGTAGTAGATAGAGCAGGAAAAATGACCGATGCTGCTAAAGAGCCTAATTTAAGTAAGACCAAAAAACTTTCTGGAATCAGAGAAAATAGGGCTTTTGAAAAGGCTAAACGGCGAGAGAGCGAAGGATTTGAACTAGCAAATACAGAAAATCAGAACAGTTTTCAGGCTGTAGAGAGCAAACTCGAAACTTCTGAACAGCCAGAATCATTACAGCCAAATCATCTGGATCTTCTCAGGAAAAACCGACAGGAGCGTAAACGTGGACAGGAATGAAGGTGAATTAATTAGGATTCCCAATGGAGAATTAGCGATTGTTGCCAGATACATAGACCAAAAACTGCCAGAATATAACGCTAATCCCTTAATTCAGGCACTACCTCCTATCCTTTCAGCAAAAGAATTTTTAAATAAAGCAACAAGAACGCCAGAGTTTCATGAAGAAGAAAAGGAGCTAGAAGCTCATTATAGATTTCATTGCATCGAGAGGTTATCTAGATATTTTGATCCTCAAAATAAAACTGTTGAATTACAGAAGGTAATTTGTGCGCTCATAATGACTGGCTATCTGGCTCGGAATGTGCTAAAGCCTGAATATGCAAGTCGCTCTAGGCAAATTTATAATGCAATAAAAGACGGAGGAGGTAAAAACTTAGAAAACTACGTCAATCTTCCTACGTCTGCTTCCGGTTTAACCTTAATTGGCCCATCAGGAATGGGGAAGTCTACAAATTTTCAAAATATTCTTAATCTTTATCCTCAAGTAATTCTTCACCCTGACCATAGTGTCTACCAGATAGTTTGGTTGAAGGTTGATTGTCCTCATGCGGGTTCTTTGAAGGGTCTGTGTACTGATATTTTTCTTGCTGTTGACAGGTTATTGGGTACTAACTACTTCAAAAAATTTGGTTCATCGCGCAACTCTGAAGATTATATGCTTGCTCAAGTTGCTCAGATTGCCCATACTCATCATTTAGGGGTTTTGGTCATAGATGAAATGCAAAATCTTGTGACAGCAAGAAGAAGTAGCTCAGATATGTTGAATTTTTTAGTAAAAATGGACAATACTATAGGAATTCCAGTAATTCGCGTTGGCACAAATGAGGCTTTTCCTATTCTTCAAGGAAATTTTAGAAATGCTAGGAGAGGGACAGGAGAAGGAAGTGTAATTTGGGACAGAATGGTAAATAATGATGAATGGTCTTTTTTCATGGAAGGGATATGGGAATACCAATGGACAAAAACGCCTGTTCCTTTCTCTGATGAAATTAATGAAGTTTTCTATAACGAAAGTCAAGGAATTATTGATATTGCCGTCAAACTTTATAAGATGGCTCAATGGAGAGCTATTTCAATTGGTGGGAAAGAAATTATTACTACTAACTTAATTCGACAAGCTGCTAAAGACGGGCTATATTTAGTCAAGCCAATGCTAGATGCTATTAGGTCAGGGGACAAGGAGTGGATGATTAAGTATAAGGATATTGCTCCTCTGGATACTACAGAATATCAAAATAAATGTCTCTCTGAGCTTGATTCTGACGATTTGAAAGAAATTCAGAGATTAGCTAGAAAGCAGCAGAATCAGCAGAAAGTATCGCCGAAGCTAAATTATGTAATTCTTGAGCTTTTGAAATTGGAAGTAGAAGCTGCTAGAGCAAAGGAATGTGCAGAACAAGTAATTGTTTCTGGTGATGAAAATGTAGACATTACATTTTTAGTCAATAAAGCATATGCTCTTGCTTTGCAAGGAGGGCAAGAAAATGGGAACCTTGTTAAGATAAGTAAAAATAAAGCTAAGTTTAAGCCGAAGTACGTAGAAAATGACATTCGGCGCACTGTTGAAAATGCACAGAAAGAGAAAAAATCTGCATATGAAGGTTTGAAATTGGCAGGTATAATCAAAGATCCAGTCGAGGATTTTATAAATATGTCGCATATCGATGCTTAGTTTCTTCCCAACTCTTTATCCAGATGAACTTTTGTATAGTGCTTTGGCTAGATACCATATTCGCAGTGGTAACAAAATTTTTAAGCAAACTGACTTAGAGCTATTCGGTTATAGTTCTCAACAAGTTTGCAAGATTACTTTAACTAATCACTTAAATTATTTAGTAAAAAACTTGCCTTTACGTTCCCACCAAACAGTCGGTAATTTACTGCAAAATCATACTTTATACCCTTTTTATGCAACTTTCTTAATACCACAGGAAGCTTGGTTATTAAAAGACTCAATGAGTAAAAAACTTAGTGGTTCTATTTTAAAACTTGCTAAGGTGGCTAATGGTTCTAGTGGCGAGTCAAAAAAATTTTTAAAATTTTGTCCTCAATGTTTAGAACAAGATACACATCAATATGGTGAGCCTTACTGGCATAGAACACATCAAGTACCTGGCATATTGGTTTGTCCAACTCATGGTGTCTTTTTGTGTGATAGCTCTGTCGCAATTGAATCGAAAGGCATACATTATTATGCTGCAAGCTTAGATAATTGTTTAACAGTTACTGGTTTAAAAAGTTTGACAAACCAGGCTTTAAAAACACTCGTCACACTGGCAAATGATATTAACTTGCTGATTCATGGTAATTTTGCCTTTAAAGGCTTGGCTTGGCTTCGCGCTCAGTACCAGCATTACTTAGTCAGTAAAGGGCTATTACAAATTTTTCCTGCTGGGAAGTTTAAATTTGACGAATATGGTTTTTCAAAGCTTATATTTGATTTTTATGGTCAAGAGTCTTTAGAAGCCCTCAATCCAAAGTTAACCCAACATCAAGGTAAATATTTCTCCCATTGCTTGCTTGGATGTGACTTAAATCCATCAATTGACCGGATTACTCATATCTTGATAATAAAATATTTAGCAAATTCTATAGAAATATTTTTTCTGTAGGAAAGTTCACATATACTTTTAAATATATTAATATAAAGCAATAAAAAGTTATTAAAAATTATCATGTTTGCTTGTCGTTTTAAAGTAATCTCACATTAATCACTAAGGTAGTCTAAGTAATAATTTAGCTGCCTCAAATATCACGTATCTGCTTAAAGATAAGGTGGGAAAGATGATTATTGATTGCAGCTTACCTACGCAGATTCCTCCAGAGTCACCTTTAAACCTAACAAAGCAAAGAAAGCTTTTAACGTCTGAGTTACCATACATAGAATTAATTTTTAACCTGATTGGTGAGACAGTACCTCTCGACCACGGCTATGAGCTATTTTCTGCGATCGCTCATTTTGAACCCGAACTTCATAAATTAGATACAGTTGGAATTCATACCATTGCAGGTATTCCCAAGCCAGGCGTAATTCAGCTAACTAAAAATTCTAGGCTTCGGATTCGGCTACCGATGGATCAAGTGCGTTTGGTTTATCCGTTAGCAGGTAAGCCCCTGAGAATTGGTAAGCATACAATTCGTTTGGGGATTCCTGAAATTTATTTGCTTGAGCCTGCTGAGAAACTGCGATCGCGTATAGTGATTATCCAGGGTTATCAAGAACCGGAGTCGTTTTTAACAGCAGCACAGCGTCAATTAGAACAACTGGGTATCCAGGGAAAAGCCTTTATTACCAAAAATACTGATGGTAGCCCAAAACGTAGAAGTATCAAAATCAAGCGCTTTACGGTTGTGGGTTTTGGGTTAGAAATCATTAATCTCAGCAATGAAGATTCGCTAACATTGCTGAGATATGGCATTGGGGGAAAACGTAAGATGGGCTGTGGCGTTTTTGTGCCTGTGAAGAGAAAGGGAAACGCAAGTTAAAGCTGGTTTTGACTACTACCCAATATAAGTTTGAGAGTATTTCCCAGAAATAAATAAGATGTCCATAGTAGCTAGTGTTGTCAACCCCAAAATCTATTTAAATCTGGGCGACCCAAGCATAACTTGGATACATCGTGCTGGCATAGCAGGGCTGTGGATGACCCTCAAGCAACTAGAAAAACTACACCCAATACCTGCGGAACGACCTGGTAATTTAACTTGGTTACTGACTCCTCGCAGCATCAGCCTTGAATGGCAAGGGCAGGATTTCGTAGTTTTAGACTGGCTGCTAAAGCAATCCTTTCAGATTAATAAAGAAGGTCTAATTTCGCTGACAGGCTTAAATACGCATTCAATCAAGATTGAAACTCAAATTAATATTCACTTGGGAATAACAGGAACGTTTCTCCAACATAACCAGGTTTTTAAATTTGACGGCGGTAAATCCTGGTCATTAATAGTTGATGGTATAGAAATCGATGTCGAGTATAAGAAAGCAGTTTCCTATGCTCATCAAGATTTTGCTAAACAACTCTGTGATAAACAAGGTCAATTATTTGGACAATCAATTGGTGTAGCAGGGTGGCTATATCCGGGTTCTGTAGTTCGTCATGTTGCTTTTACAAAAAAAACTAAGTTTGAAGAGAAACCACAATTGGCTTTTGCTCTTTTATATGCTCCTGTTGCTTGCCGCTACTTTGTTTTGCGATCGCACATCAAACTGGAACATACACAATATGCCCTAGTTATACCTGAAGTGGTTGACTTAGAAATTTATGCCCAGGAATACTGGAGTTTGGGAAACTTAGATTACAAGGATTTCCATGTATCTAGCTTAGGAGATGCTGCATTAAGATTCCTTACTTACGAAACAATTATAGAATTGGCTACACCCGATCAAGTAAAACGATGCCAAGTAATATTATTTGGAACGGTAGTTTGGTCAAAGCAGCAAAAAACTCGCATAGAAATAGGAGTGGTAGAAGCGACTGAAATAATAGATTTTATCTATAAGCTTAGTCGTATTTATTTTCCAGAGTACCAAATTGTTAAGTATAAAAATAAAAATCTTATCATTAGCAATGTGTTTACGGGAACAATTGCCGATAACTTAGTAAAGGGGTTTCCTTGGTGGGCTAATTTATATACAACCTTTAAAAATAAAAATTTATTTAAATTTATTACTAATGATGGAGTTTATAAGATGATTCAAAACGCTGAATGGAATCTAGAAAGCCAAAAACTATTTATTAAAGCTTGTCATGAAGCATTGAAGAAAATATACGCTAAAATTTATGGACGAACAAATGAAGGTCAATATGCTCAAATTGAACGAGAAAATATACGTATTTTATCGCAACTAGGACGTTGTACAAATGCTGAAAATTTTCGGAAATTTATTGCGGAGTTTTGGGGAAGAGCAGGTCAAATTTCAATTTTAGAAAAACACTGGGAAGAATTACTGCCATTAACTTCTGGAATAATGGATTGGAAAGTTGCCAGAGATTTAACTTTTATTGCTCTTGCTAGTTATCCAAAAAGCAATATGGTTGAAAAAGAAATATTGGAAATCTCTGATTCTAATAGTGAATAATTACACATTTTTTTGCTTAATAAAACACAAAATATGAATTTAATAGGCAATTTTAAATGTTTCATTTATTCGGCAATATTTTGACTAGCTATGGAACCGCAGCTAATAATCGTGGGGAAAATGAAGGTAATATAACTCCCTTACAAAAATTGAATTGGAAAGGTGAAGTTCATACTACAGTTTCATCTGAGGCGATTCGTTGGGCATTACGGTACTACTGGCAAAATGTTGGCTATCCGGTGAATCGACGTTGGGATGAGAACGCTCAACCAGTAGCAGATTATGTTTTGCAAGACCCCAACTTTGATGATATTCGCTTTATTGATGATGATATTTTGGGATTTATGCAGGCTGAAGCAGCAAAAGTGGAAGCGTCAGATGAGTCTGGAGGCGATGCCGAGGAAGCATCTCAAGATGAGAACAAAAAAAGTTCTAAAGGTAAGGATAAGCAAACTTCTCCACGTAAGGGCAAGCAAAAGCCTAAAGGAAAAATAACTGCTAGGCGAGGTGTATTAGAAGTTACTCGTGCAGTATCAATGATACCCTTTATGGGAAACATTACCTTTAATGCTGTTAGTGGAGTAAAAGGACGAAATTCTCTTTATGCCACAGAGATTCATGCTACTCGTTATCAATATGGTTTTGCATTGACACCCGATAGCCTCAAAGATAAATCTCGCATCCATGCTGTTCTAGATGGTTTGATTTCGATTGGTGAAGTGGCGGGAAATCATGCCCGTTTTTTGTATGATTTCTCCCCTGAAAGTATTGTACTGCGGTGGACACATGATTTTTCCCCTCGTTTTCTATATTGCTTTGAGCAAGACGAACTGGGAAATTTGTCAGTATCCAACTTAGTGCGACAGGTAGAGGTAGGAGATATTGATCCCAAAGAATTATGGATTGGAGGCTTAATTTCTCAGGGTTTAGAAGATTTGGGAGCAAATGTGTTTCCTGGAGTGAAGTCGGCAGTCAAAGCATTAAAACAGGTCATTGCTGAAGATTTGCAGTTGTCATCGGGGGGCAATTAACATGACAACAATTGCTTTGAAAGTTGAAGTACCTATTGCTTGTTTTCGTCAATCCCGTGCTAGAGAATACGCTGAAACGTATCCAGTACCTCCACCTTCTACGGTGTACGGGATGTTACTTTCTCTGATTGGTGAGACAGATCGTTATAAGCATTGTGGAACTCAATTAGCGATCGCGCTCTTGTCCAAACCAGAAAAATCTATTGTAATTCGGACTTTTCGCAGGTTTAAAACGAAAGATATCCACGACCCTAAGAATACTAAACCTGATTACCAAGAGTTACTAACGAATGTTGAGTTTGTAGTTTGGGTGAAAACAGACAAAGCAAAGCCTACTTTACCAGAACTTTTGCAGCAGGCATTTGCGAACCCAGCTTCTATTAATCGATTTGGTGGACTGTGTTTAGGTGAAAGTCGGGATCTAGTCAATACTGTTACCCTTTTATCTGAGAAGTATCATGGTGAGTCTTTGTGGTGGTTAGTTACAGATGAAGATGGTTCGCTAACCTTACCCTACTGGGTTGACCATGTTGGGTCTAAGAGAACACGCTGGCAGTGTTATGAGCTTCAAGAGTCCCAAGTATGGCAACCACCGGATTTATCGTGGACTACAATTCAAACTAGTTGAAAAATGAGGATATTTAGATTTTGACAAGCATACCTGCTTGTTGAGCCGACATAAAGAGATAAAAAGTCGGTATTCTCTACTGAATCAGCAATTCAGCGTTTTCATTATGATTAAGGATGCTTGCAATTCCTCAGAAAGTTCCAACAATAAGCCTTCTGGGTGTTGTTAAGCTAGCCTAGCCTATTAAATTTTGCAAATTTAGTGCCTCCTAATGACAGGTGCTTGTAAGATTATCTAGAAGACTTGATGGATTAAGATGTTTAGCCATCGCTGTTCTTTAACATTAGATGTCGTCAGACGTTGAGCAGACGGTAGGCTTTCAGCGATCGCACTCAACGCCGTGTTCTTTAACATTAGATGTCGTCAGACGTTGAGCAGTTGATGCCAAATTGAGGGAATTCAAGGAAACATTAGTTCTTTAACATTAGATGTCGTCAGACGTTGAGCAGTGATAGTTGAACTTAATACTATTTATCAAGCTCTTGTTCTTTAACATTAGATGTCGTCAGACGTTGAGCAGTTTCCAAATTGCCCCCAGAGTTTTTACGTAAAGGGGTTCTTTAACATTAGATGTCGTCAGACGTTGAGCAGAATTTATTCAGCAAACCTGGGATTACTATCGGAAGGTTCTTTAACATTAGATGTCGTCAGACGTTGAACAATGGGATATGGGGTAAGGGGAACCCTTGGTACAGTATTCTTTAACATTAGATGTCGTCAGACGTTAAGCAAGATTTTGCTGTTCGCTGCCATAGCTGATACTTCAAAAACCTCCCTCAACCCTTTTCATGCGAAATTTTTGTGCGGATTTGTTCCCATTGCTCAATCTGCTTCTGTAGTTGCAATTTGCGATCGCCCTCAACTGCGACAAGACCAGTAAACAAACCCTGACCGTTCAACTGATCGCTGTAAATAGCTATCAATTCAGTCAGTGCTTTTTTATGCCTTTCATCTCCTCCTCAGTGAAGGAATTTACATTTAGGCAAATCAGTCGTCTGCCAATTCTCTCCACAAGCTCCGACCTGCTTATTTGAACCTCGCATGACTAGAAGTCACGCGATTCCTGCTTCAACGATCTCTGCCTGAATTACTTCAGGACTTACAAGTTCTCCACAGGCGTTTTTTATAACCTCCGGCGTACCGACGGCGGTTAGTAATCTCAATCCCTCACTCAGAATATTTAAACTTGCGTTTACGTCTCTCAAATTGTGATTATCACAACTGGGACAAGACCATTCGCGCAGCTTTAAATCTTTAACTAATGGGTTTACAAAACCACAGCAGTTACAAGTCTGAGATGATGGATAAAATGTACCAACTTTTTGCACAATTCTGTCATGCCACAGAGCTTTGTATTCAAGCATGGCGACAAACTTTGACCAGCTAGCGTCTGAAATACTCAGGGCTAATTTATGGGTTTTGACCATATTGGCAACTCGCAAATCTTCAATACAGATAATACTGTTTTCTTTCATTAAACGAGTTGACAGCTTATGCAGAAAGTCATCTCTCAGATTCGTAATGCGATCATTTGTACGAGCCAGCTTGATTTTCGCTTTGACTCTATTGCTACTACCTTTGACGCTACGCGATAATTTTTTATGTGCCTTCCGTAGCTTACGAGTTTGAGTCCGGTAATATTTGGGGTTATCTATAACTTCAGCATTGCTCGTAACAAGATAAGACTTAATTCCCAAGTCTAAGCCAATATTTTGAGAGACTTGAGGATGTTTCTGTATCTCTGTTTCGCACAGAATGCCAGCAATATATTTGCCGGACGTTGTGCGAGTTATGGTAACGTTTACAAGTTTTCCAGTAATTTCCTGAGACTTGTGAAACTTTACCCATCCCAGTTTAGGAAGTTTTAAACGATTTTCTATTACCTGAATATTACCGTTGGTTAGGTTAGTTTTGTAAGACTGCTTACACCCATGCTTCTTTTTAAAATTAGGAAAACCTACACCCTTTTTACCTTTGATCTTCTTTAAGTCAGCAAAAAAGTTTTTGTATGCTGTCTCTAAATTCTTGAGTGAATTCTGTAAGGCAAACTTATCTACTTCCTTCAACCATTCAATTTCTTTCTTGAGTATAGTTAGCTGTTGACTACAAGCGTTGTAGTTTAAGGTTTTTCCCTCACTTGCATATAACTCTTCCTTCAGCGCCAAAAAGCGGTTGTACACATATCTTGCAGAACCAATTGTCTTGTTAATTAAGACTTTTTGATTGTGTGTGGGTATGAGAGTAACTTTAAATGCTTTTTGGATGGATGACAATTTATTAAATTTGCTGAATCCCTCTAGATTTTAACATAAAGTCATACTTAATATAGAGCGCCTAACTCATGACTTGAAGTCACGAGTGTGCGGCTTACAGAAATCAAAATTGGAAGCGATCGCATCTAATCCTTCAATACCAGTGGGAGTAAGGGCTAGGTTAACCATTTTCTTCACCTCATCGTACATCTCTGGTACGTCTTTTTGTCCTTTCTTTCCCATTAATACCCAGCTATTACACACCTCCTAAATCATAGTCAACAGCAAGGACTACAGGTAGATTCTATAAATTGCTCAAAAATATTTAGTTATTGTGTAATACCTGAACTGTTGATAATATAGGTGTTATGTAATGCCTAAAACTTTGATGATAGAGGGCAAAAATCCTCATAATTTTGTTGGCTGTGCAGAGAAAGGTGCGGAAGGCGATCGCCACAAACTTGAAACACTTTGGAATTTACAAAAATATTCTTTTCAGGTTTCAACATAAGAAAGAATCTATGCTTGGCTTTTTCCCAGCCCCTTATCCAGATGAAATTTTATACAGTATCTTGGCTCGTTACCACATTAGGAGTGGTAACACAAGTCCAAAAATAACTCTAAGAGAGCTATTTAATTCTCAAGATGTAATAGCTACTGTTGACTTACCTTCTAACCTTAATTCGTTGATTGAGAATCTACAATTTATCTCGAATTATCAAATAGAAGATTTGATATATAAATATACCCTCTATCCTTTCTACAGTGTTTTTCTGCCATCGAAAAGAGCTAGTCAGGTGATGGAGTCTATGAAAGCAGATTTCGGAGGAGATATTCATACCAGAACCGGAATTATGGCGAGTTCCTTGAAGATGCAGAGGTATCTGCGATTTTGCCCAAAATGTTTGGAAGAAGATTTGCAAAACTATGGGGAGTCATACTGGCATAAGCTACACCAAACACCAGGGGTTCTGGTTTGCCTCGTTCATGGTGTGACTTTGCAAGATAGCACAATTCCCATGCAAGGTTTTAATAGGCATGAATACTATGCTGCAAGCCTAGAAAACTGTCCTGTTATACCGATACAAGAGACTTACAGTCAAGAGACTTACAGTCAAGAGACTTTAAAGAAGTTGCGACTGCTGGCTCAAGATATTTCATGGTTGATAAATAGTAATCTTTTCTCTAGAGAACTAGAGTGGTTTCAAAGAAAATATATAGCTTTATTGATTGAAAAAAATTTTGCAACAGCAACCGGGCGAGTAAACCAGAAAAGGCTACTAGATAATTTCTTGTTCTTTTATGGTGCTGAAGTGCTTGAGGCTGTTAACTCAATGGTGAATTACGAAAATGAGCAAAACTGGCTATTCAGCATTGTTAGGAAGCATAGAAAGTCATTTCATCCCATCAGACATCTACTCGTAATTAGATTCCTGACGAATTCTATCGAGGAATTTTTCAATACAGATTACCAGTATAAACCTTTTGGTGAGGGGCCTTGGCTGTGTCTAAATGCTGCGGTAAACCATTATCTTAAGCCAGTAATAACTAATCTTGTTGTTACTCACTGTTTGGATAATAAAAAGCCGTTAGGTACTTTTTCTTGTTCCTGTGGGATGGTTTATTGCAGAACTGGCCCTGATGAAACTGATGAAGATAAGCAGCGAATTGGCAAAGTCTTGACTTACGGTCAATTCTGGGAGCAGAAGCTAAAAGAACTGGTAGAAATCCAAGAGTTAGGTCTACGAGAGACAGCAAGACAACTCAAGGTCGATTCCAGAACAGTAAAACATTATACTGCCATACTTAAGCTAAAAACTTTTTGGAAATCTTCACAGAAAAATCAGCTAGTAGACTCACAGGAAGTTTTAGACTCTAATCTAAATTTAGCCAGTGATGACAGAATCAAATACAGGGAAGTTTGGAAAGCTTTACAACAGCAGTACCCAGAAGCCTCAAAAACTACTTTGAGGGGATTAGCCAAGGGAACGTATATTTGGCTATACAGAAACGACAAAGAGTGGCTCAACAAAAATTCGCCTTCTTTAAAAGTACCTCTCCCTTGCGTCGGAAAAGTTGACTGGGCAGAAAGGGACAAGCAAGTTCTCGAAAAGGTAAAAACTGCTGTGCGAACATTTCTGAGTGCAGAAAAACCCGCGAGAGTCACTATTTGCAGGATAGGGAAAAGTATTGGCTTACTGGCACTACTCGAAAAACATTTGGCAGAAATGCCACTGACTAAGGTTTATTTAGAATCAGTCACAGAAACTGTAGAGGATTTTCAGATTCGGCGTATTAAGTGGGCAATTAAGCGGCTTGATGATTGCGGAGAAGAAATTCAGCCTTGGAAGGTGATTAGACTGGCTGCGCTACGAGAAAATCGCTCACAGAGAGTACAAGCGGCTCTAGAAACTGAGCTTTATAAGCAACCGGATTAAGTTAATAACACTTCCTTGATGATAGTTTTGTTGATCAATCAAAAGCTCCAAACAAGAAAGAGACGTGTTAAATTCACGTCTCTAAGTGATGGGAATAATACTGCGTTCTAAGCTACATCTGCGACCAGTAAGCCGTTAACAGCAATAATCAAAAGCAGCGCTGAATCAGAAGTGTCACAGCAGTGTCTTTTATCGCTATTACAGGGTTGTGCTATCCATTTGCCTTCAAGATTATGGTAAAAAGTTCCCAGAAGTTGGGAACCATTCCAAACTCGATACAGTTCTCCCCAATCATCTGGTACTGAGTCAATTTCAATTTCTGGCGCTACTGCATCAGCTAAGTGGTCAACATATTCCTCAAACTCTGCTTGAGCCGAGGCTTGGTTGTCAAATTCATCTTGTACAATCATCTGAGTAACCTCATTGATGGGGTTTAACAAAAGTCGATCGCAGTCTCTTCCCGGAGGGCGATCGCCTTTGTCTTGTTACTATATTGTAGTTACCTGTTATTACTAAAACAATAGCGTTACTACAAAATTTTCAAAATTCGCCACAATTAAGGTAAATAGAGTTATTACAGATTGAAAGTTTTCAGCAGAAAGTAGTATGGCAAAGCGGCAGACAACAAAATTGAGCAATCAGATCATTGTTAGAATGGACGATGAGACAAAGGAAGCTTTTATGAATAAAGCTAAGGCTGAAGGCAAGACAGCCTCAGAATTGATCATGGGATGGATTCGTTCTTACATGGCTGAAGAACTCCAAGGAACTCCAGACTTAGCCAAAATGCAAGCGGACTTGGAGAATCTAAAACAACAAGTTGCTGCACTCCAAAATGAATACTTGGGAAAATTAGCAGCCTGAGAGAAGAGAACGATTCTCTCAGGCTATGGATAGATCAAATTATCAGTTCTGCCCCTAAGAACCCAAAAAACCCGTCAGATGCCTGACGGGTTTAGTTTTGTTAGGGAGATTAACTATGGGAAGATATGCAGTTACTACGAGTAATAAATAGGTAGTAACTAAATTTAAGATTCCGATCGCACTCAAATCCGTTAACCCATAAGACTTTCCCTTACTTCTTTGGGTGTGACGTAATGCTTTACCTCATTACTATCTAACAAGTTTATGTATCTCAACTTCATTCTTGTTCAAATCCCTGATTACTAAATTTGAGAACCCTACAGTTCTCGCTAACTGTGCGAATCACGTTCTCTGGCACTCCTTCAGGGACAGTGACCTGAAGTTCTAAGGTAATTTCTACTTCAGCATCTACCAAACTACTGAGGTGTTGAATAACCTCGTCTGCTATCTGTCCTATGTCACGTCTTAGCCGCAATGCGTCCAATTTGACTGAACCATAGAAACGTTTTGGTGGAACTATGACAGTTACTTGGCTATCAGAGGAGCCATCTGCTGTTACTACAGTGTCAATAGTTTTTTCCTTGTCAGTCTTATAGCTTCCTGTTTTTTCTTTAAATACTGGTGGAGTTACAGGTTTAGCAGCAGCATCTGCCTCAAACTGGCGTTGCGCTACTTCTGGCTTAACTATCAGACTTTGACTGCTAAGGGTTACGGTAATGTGTTCAGCTGCTTTCAAACCAAGATAACGTCCTTTGGATTCATCCCAGCCTGTGGCATAAGCAAAGTTTTCATTCCATAGTAACGCTGCAACTCCTTCTGCGATCGCTTGTAATAGCACTTGTTGATTTTTGATGCGTGGCAGGTAAAGGTAGTACGCTAAGTACTCCCACAACTTTTTAAGGTCGAGGTGGTTTACATCGCGCCAGAGATATGGATCGAGGGCTTCTAGGCGCAGGCGACTAGCGGCATAGTTAGCAATCAAATGTTCTTCATGAACTGCTTTGCGGCTTGCTTGCAGAATAGGAGAGTCTTGCTTTTGCAATCGGATTTCTTGCCATTCAATCTCTCCTTGAGGGTCGGGTTGCATCGGTACTAACAGCCAGATGTAAGCCTCCTGAATTAAACTTTTTACATCTTTGTCGGTTTGCTGTTGTTTAGTCGTCGCCTGATTACTTTGAAAAACATCTAAGTTTAAGGCTTCTTTATCTCTAATAATCGAATTCCAGGCGAGGTACTGGCAAACAGATTGTTCTAATAGCTCCAGTTTTGCCTTGTCTGGTGCCAGGAACAGCAACATATTTTTGCAGTACCGAGGACTGGCCCCCTTTTGGTTTAGTATTTCTTCGGCTCTAGTGCGGGCTTGGGTTTCGCTTTCCTTATGTTTATGGGGATGTTGTGGCCCCATGACAACCAGCCTTACGGCCATTTCATCAGGAACATCTGCGGAGGAGTCGGGAGCAATATGTACTCCAGCAAATTCACCCCGTTGTTTATCAGCCTTTAATCGGAGAATGATTTCATCCCAAACTTTATCTTGATCCTGTTGAATTTGCTCGGCTCGGTCTTGGGCAAGTCTGGTGACACTAGGCTGAGTTGAGAACCAGTAACGAGTGTTATCAACATAAAGATGTGTGGACTGGTCGGTAAGTCGGCGCAAAGCGTCGCCAAAAGTTGCTGCACTTTCCCCTGGTTGAACACACCCTAACTTGATCCGATGATCTTCAACACCACGATTGGCTGCTCTTAGAGTAGGAGCAGAACCAAGGTAAATCGTCCGGGCAACGCGGCGACAGGCAGAGTAACGTCCTAAGTTCGGGTTTTGGCGATCGCACGCTAATGGTAGAGAATTATATCCATCTACATCTTTTTCAATCACTGGCACCCAGTTATCTTCGAGGTAGCGAGTCAATTCTGTTTGTACCTGTCCGTCATCCATTGGTACGCTGGCAGGCATGATTAACAAACTCTTGTCCTGTCCTTCCCAAAGTGAATGAATCACCTTTGCCATCAGTCGCAGCACACCCCGCGTGCGTTGGAATTTGTCGAGAGTTGACCAGTCATTATAAAGTCGATCAAATAGTTCTGGATGGATAGGATAGGCATTTTCTAGCCGTCGTTTGTAACTAGCTTCTCGGCACTCACTAGGAAACTCCTGAGATTGGTTTTGGTACATTTCTGCAAAGGCACGGATGATGGCATCACGGGCAATAAAGCCACTTTCTTCGGTGATGGGTTGAAACAGTCGCCGCCGCACAATTTCAAAGCTTTCATCGGCAGTTGCTGGTCGCCAAGGAGATTCGACTCTGCCAATAGCATTTTTGAGTCTACTTAAGGCTGCTTTACCGCGATCGCCTCCAATCTCATTATCAGATGCCGGAATACTTACGACCAAAAGAGTTTGATTAGCGTTTTTTGCCGACTCACTCAAAGTCTGGGCAAAGGTAAAGTGAGTGTCAAAGCTGCCCCCCGGAAGGTCGTTTATTTCGTGAAGCTGTCGGGCATAAGCCACCCATTCATCAATTAAAATCAGGCAGGGTGCATAGCGGTTAAACAGCAGCCGGAGGGCATCGCCAGGGTTAGTTGAAGTTTCATCTGCTTCTCGAATCATTTCGTAGGCTTCCCTACCGCCCAGTTGCCAAGCTAATTCGCCCCAGAGTGTTCGGACAAATGTGCCATCTTTTTTAGGTTGAGGCTGACCAGGAGAAATTTTATTTCCTACCAGCACTGCTGTATTAACTTTTGGCGGAGGTAAAACATTTGCCGCTTCCAGCACTGGTTCCAATCCTGGTAACTCGGATGCCGGAACTCCCATAAACAGGTGGTATAGTGCCAGCATCGCGTGGGTTTTGCCGCCACCAAAGTTGGTTTGCAGTTCGATAACGGGGTCGCCTTTATTGCTAGAAAGACGTAGTAAGGCATTTGTGAGCAGTTGCTTTAGCCCTTCGGTGAGAAAAGTGCGGCTAAAAAACTCTGTAGGTATACGGTATTCGTCGGAACCTTCACCTAAATAAACTTGCCAAAGGTCGGCAGCAAATTCTGCTTGTTGGTAGCTACCAGAGGCAACATCTGGGTGAGGTGTAACAATTTCTCGCCAGGGTTTTAAACCGCCTACAGGATTGCCTTCTAGAGGTTGGAGAGTAGCACGACGAGTTTCACGACGGGCTTGTTCTGTAAAGCGTAGCCGCAAAAGTTCTTGTTTTTGTTTATCAACTTCATCTGCTTCTGGTGCAGAAAAAGCAGAAAGTAACCGCGATACGCTATCAAGAGCGCGATAGGCATCATCTGTAGAGAGTGGCTTGTTGTGCGCCCAAGAGTTGCGCGTGTCAATTAATTCCCCAACCAAGCTTCTTTCAGCATTGCCCAGAGTCTTTTTGAACACTTCACGCCACTGATTAGACATGAGTTTCAGCAGTGCTGATTCGTCCTGCTTGAGAATTTGCTGGACATTACGTCTTAGGCTGTGGTCTTCTGGAACAAAAGGTGTAGCGGCAACTACCCACTTATCACCATAAATGGAACGCATTTCCCTTTCCACAAAAGGATATAAGCCATCTCTCAAAAGGTCTAGCACCCTGCCAACTCGTTCGCGGTTACTTACGGACATAGATTTTTTATACTAGTTTTTCTTTGAACTCAGGGCTGCTGCCTCACAATCGCTACATCTACTCTGGGCGTTAGAGCCACCCAGAATGTGTTAATAGGCTGAGGCTAATAATGAGAGTCGAAAATAATTAAAGTAAAGCCATTTGTAAGGGAGTCGATTCTTCGGTTTCAGCAGCGAGGCGAGAAATTTCTGGCCAGGAAATCACTAAGCTGTTGTAAGCGACACCTTCAGCAGCCCAGCCTTTTCTGTCGCAAATGTTATACAGCCGATAAGCTAATTCCCTTGCTGCTTCTCCTATGGTTCCCAGTTGAGATAGCAAATTTGCAGCACCTTGATTTCCAGCACCGTCTTGCAATTCCCGAATCATGTGTTGTGTGGCTTCCCAGACCGTGAGGCGGTTATCGGTTTGGGGATTCCAATTTTTGGGTAATTCGTCGCGGCGCAATAGTCGCACTTTACCCGCCTTGGCAGTGAGGATGCCAGCGTCTACCATGCCTTGTACTGCTGTATTCTTAGCTTTAGAGAGGGTTTCAGCATCGCCAAATAACCCTTCAGTAAAGGTGTGCTGTTCATACCAAATCAAAGCAAAACGGGTTTCAGCGTCGAATTCTCCTTCTTGTTCTGCGAGAAATTCGTCTAAGGTTTGGTTAATTAATTGCAAAGCGGTACGCACAGGCATTTCTTTCCCGTCTGATTCTATGACTTTGCTGTAGCGGGAGTAAATTGCCATACCAGGGCCAATGCTGGCTTGTGCTAAATCTACTGGGGCGATGTTGCCTTGTTGCAGTTTTTGCAGAGCATCAGGGAGTTCGCGTTTGAGAATGTTGACGAATTGCCGGCGGGTGGTGGATGGGGCGGTTTCTGGGCGGGGACGACAGACGAGGACGATGGATGAGGCGAGGGCATTGCTACCGATGTCGCGTAGCCTTCCTGGTTTTTCTGTACGCATTGGCAAAGTAGCAGTAATGCTAAAACCAGATTGAATTAGCCCTTCTAGCATTGTTTCCCAACCAGTTGAAGCAATATTTACTTGATTGTTTCCTTTCTCATCATTGTCTTCGTCTGTCTCTGCTTGTTTAAAAGCATAGTAAACGCTGAAAGGATAGTCTGGATGAGCAGATTTTCTGACTACATTAAATACTTTTCTCAAACCTTCCTCAAAAAATTCCTTGGCTTGTTCACGATTACCGTGGCGAAATGGGTCTGCGACAAGTTCTTGATTTTTGGGTACTAGCAGAGTTGAGAATAGTTCAGGATATATAAAACTTAGAGAACGACGCAGCCAAACATAGAAAAAATCTGATAAGTCAGCATATGGTACTGCATCATAGTAAGGTGGGTCAGTAGAGACAATTAGTTTATAAGAACTATCAATTTCTGTAGTTGCGTCTTTCAGTATTGCTCTACTATTAACAACAAAGTTTGTTTCATGAAGGGGTAAAGAAATCAATACTCTAGTTATTGAATTTATAGCAACGCTTAAGTCCCCAGCTGAACCTGAAAAAGAGTTTGCCTCGGCAAAATCCCAGACCATAGGTAAAGCCTGTCTTCCAAAAGTATGCACCAACTGATCGCGACTTTGGCTCCAAATAACGAGGGATGAATTGTTATCAGCTAAACGACTTACACCCAGACCCAAATAGGTTGCTACTGCATCCGCGTAAGCTGTTGCATCCTTATCACCTTCACAAAGCAGCGAATTATTATCAGGTGCTTTAGCAGACACCGCCTCAAAAAATACCTTTTCCCTAGCTTCGCTTACCAAGTTACTTAAAGTATCGAGCGCTAAGAGTTGGCGAGAGGTAAACAAGTCGGCGTGTGTTGTCATCCCATAGATACAAGGTGTGATATGACGAGAGTTGTGGACAAGTTCTATTTCTGGTTTCCACTTTGGCTGCGCTTTCGCTGCAATTTCTTCATGTTCCTCATTCGGTGATAAATATACCCGCCCTCGCTTATTTTCTGCCACAATAGCCGTCAAACGTGAATTAATCCGCCCTGTTTTCCCTTCACTGCGTATGTAATCCAAAGGTACAGGCGTATCGCAACAGATACAAACTGCACCCTTGCGGCTAACAGTTCCATCTCGTGGCTTACCTTTACCAGTCTTCACCTGAAAACTGACCACAGGCGGTTGCTGACTGTTATCAACAATTGGTTCAACCCAAGCTTGCTTATCCTTCTTCGTTGAAAGCGTAAATGAACGAACTAACGGCATTTTTGCACCACAAGCTGGGTTAGGACATTTCACCGTTCTTGCCCACAACCAAGCAATTACCATCGCCTGACCACCACCATATTCCTGTGGTAAATCTACTTTTGGGTAAAGATGCCCAATCCGCTTAAAAGCCTCATCTCGCATCCATTGCCCGTAATAGCGTACATCTTCAGCTAAACCCTGCGCCCCATACCATTTTTTAGTAGTCAGAGAGTTTTTGCGCGAATCAGGGTTAACCGGAGGCTGATTTGCAAATTTGGGTGGGATTTCAATCAAAGCTTTGGTAATTAAAACCGCCACCGGATTAATATCACTACCATGTGCCTCCAAACCCAATCTTTGCGCTTCCAAAGGTATGGAACCCCCACCGCAAAAAGGGTCTAGGACAGGTGGTGGATTGTTATTAGTTGATTTGAGAATTTCTGCTTTAGCTGCGCCTAAAACTTCCTGATTATTGATATTTTCCCACTTCACCAATTGCTCGATAATTTCAAACAGGCGTTTTCTCTCTGTATCCTGCGCCTCTTTTGTGGGAAATTTATCAGGATGACTTGACGGATCATCTACCAAAGACGAAAACAAAACTGCCCGACAAGTTGCTAGCGGTCGCCGCGCCCACCATAAATGTAGCGTCGAAGGGTGTCCATGCCTAATTGATTTTTCTCTGGCAGATTCTTTGTTAATTGCTTCCAGTGGTAACGCGACTTCGATTAGCTTTTTGCGGTAGGTCATTATTTTGCAAGACTTGTATAATTGAAGTCTGTATTTCTACCAGCAAGCAGCGCAAAACATTCCGAATGAGTGGGCTTACGGAATCATTGCATCAAATAATTTAGTGGGCAATTAGCCTTTGTTGATTACTGCTTACTTAACTTAGTTACAGAGCTTCGTCTGGCAATTATAGTCATTGTGATACAGTCTAAGTCGAGTAAAATTACTTAAAAATGCCTAAAAATATATAGTTTTAATAATTGAACAATTGCACATTATCTTTACGAGAAAGCTTCTTCTCCAGAAGGTAATAAATCCAAGAAGGGTAAAAAACGATGACTTCTAACACAATTTCTTGGGATTCTATCCGTGATGAGGTTTTAGCAGATCCAGAGGTAAAGGCTGAATACAATGCCTTGGAGTCAGAATTCAAGTGTGCAAAACAAGTTATTGCTTTAAGGAAGGCTAGCGGCTTAAATCAACCGGATTTTGCTAAGTTGGTTGGCATTAAACAGCCACAGCTAGCTCGGATTGAATCTGGGAAACAGGTTCCTAAAATTGAAACTCTAGCAAAACTTGCTAGGAGTGCAGGTTACGATGTCGAGATTCGCTTTGTAGCACCCAAAGGAAAGCGATCGCATAAAGTCGAGCCTCTGAGAATTTCTGCTAAAGAGTTAGTTTAGTCCTGTGATTGCTCTCACCAAAGCATCCCTTTTTACTTGGATAACTAGCTATCCAATAAAGGAGGCAGACTCAAGAGCGATTACTCTGACAAAATTGCGATGTCTACGATGGTCACTGAGCTTTGTCGAAGTGCGGGCTACGCTTACGCACCGAAAAACAATCAGCAAACCAAGTAAACCTTTAGCAGTTATTTTAGTGAAAGCTAGAGTTATTAAATTTTGGCATATTTGGGCTAGCTTAAATCATCATAGAATAATGGCACATCATAAAATTTAAACTTTTGATCTACTGTAATTATTGTTAAACCTTCTACCAAAGCTTGAGCAATTAACATCCGATCAAAAGGATCTTTATGGTGTAGAGGCAAATCAGCAACCTTTATTCCATGTGCCAATGTCATAGACAAAATCTCAAACCGACTGAAGCGCAAAGCCTCCTCCAAATTACTAGGAGCAATTAACTTTCCTAAAGACTGTTTAATTGAAATCTCCCAAGCACTAATCGCACTAACGAAAATTACATTTTCAGGATTAGTAATTACCTCTCGTAACCGATCTGACAATTTAGAATCATTTTCTAAAAACCACAACAAAATATGAGTATCTAACAAAAAACTCACTACTCATCCCCATAAAATGCTGCAATTACTTCTTCTGGAGTCTCATCAAAATCATCAGCAATCTTAACTTTTCCCTGCCAAAAACCCGCAACTCTTGGCTTTAAGGCATCATTTAAATCAGCTTTAGTAACTGTAGGCTCAGGTTGAGTCAAAGGCAAAACTTTTGCCAAAGGGACACCCTGATGAGTTAGGGTAACTTCAACATGATTTTGGATATCTGACAATAAATCAGCTAAATTTTCAGATAAGTCAGCAATATCAAAAGTTTTTGGTGACATTTTGCTTATGCTCTCCTGATTACCAGCATTATAACCAATAAAATCTACCCTCACTGAAGACGAAATTAAATAGTATTGGAGGATGAAGAATGATTAAAAATATGAAGAGTGTAATCGTTAACACGGTAAATAATTATTTTAAACTGGCTCAGTTCCCTGTTGCCACAACTCCAGCCAATCATAATTAATACTCGTCACAGCAAAATCTGGTTCTTTATGGAACGGACGGCGTAAGTAGTGAATAGAACAATTACCTTCCATATCTTCTGCTAAAGGCACTTGCACCAATGCCAAAATGAAATTATCTGGCTTGTTTAGAGCGGTAATAATTTCATTCTTCGTCACTGTCACAGTTTTAGCGCCTGTAATTCGCCCTTTCACCTCAATAAATCGCAACTGTCCTGTTTCTGGAATGCGTGACTCAATATCATAGCCGCACTTCTGGGTACTCACATCAGTTGGTTCGTACCCTAAATTGCGTTCTACTTCCATCACAGCCGTCATTGCTGCCTGTTCTACCCGTTCTGTCTCCCTGGCAAACATCGCTGTTGTTGTCTGTTGTTTGCCTTGCATTCGTTGCAGCAAGCTTACTGAAACTACCAACGCGCCCCCAACCACCACAGGCGGTAATGGCGATAATCTACGTTCTTGCTCTAATTCCTCCAAGCGTTGCATTAACCGTGCTTGCAAATCATCAGCTCGCTGACGTGCTTTACCTGAGTTAATTTTGGCATTAGGCTTGCCAGCTTCCTCTTGCATTTTCAGTTCTTCAGCCCGATGATCCCAGTAATTAATCTCCTTGGTTAATCTATCTTTTACTGCTGTCATCGTCTTAGCAATAAGTTCCTCTTTGCGCTGCTTGAGTTCTTGAAGATGTTGGGGAACAAGGTGAGCGATCGCATAACTCTTGGCTTTTGCTTCTAAATCTTCTCGCAACCAAGATTCTTCTAAAACTTTTTCCACAACACCCTTTTCCTCGTCTGTTAGCGGACGGTAATTGAGGTAAGGTGCGTAACCTGCATTGTAAGTATTGCCTTCTGGATTGATTTCTACATATTGCATCCGCCGCGATACTAAACGCCTAGAGCCATTTAGATTTGTCCGCGCGTCTTGTATGGAATGTTCTAGATAAACTAAGGCGCGGGTTCCTTCGCTGGAATCATTTTCATCAATTAAGATAGTCCCTTGTTTCAACAAATCCCGGTGTCGTTCCAAAGTCAGGTCAATTGTGGCATCCAGTAGAGAATGTCCAGAACAGATGAAGGCAGCTAGGGGTTTACCAGAAATGCTGATTAAATCTTTTTCAAAGCAGACACGTTCGTAACGTAGCAGCAACGGTTCACCTACACCAATTTGCCGCCCTCGATTGCGAATAACTGCCGGAACATGACTGATTTCGTAACGCTGGGGTTCACGTTGACGCAATGTTCCACCTAATTGGGTAAATGCTTCTAGGAAGAAAGAAGCAATAAAATGAGGTTGCAACCGTCGCGCTTCTGCTCTTTCCATTTCTTCCCGAATTTGCTGCACTTTGGCGATATCCATCGAATCCCGTGCCAAAGCCCGTTCTTCTAAAAGTTCGCGTAGTCGCTGTTGGTCGAGTTTATCATGTACGATTTGGTTGAGTCTGTCTCGCACCTCTGGTTGATCGCCATAGCGAATTGCTTCAATCAATAACTCTCGTAATTCTGTCCCTGCGATCGCTTTCCCCAATACATCAAATACTTTACCTCCCAGTGCCTTCTGCTCTGCCTCTATCTTTTTCAATAGCGCTAAATATACATCGCCTTCACGAGTGCCTTTTGCCACTAAATTCCATAAGTGACAAACCTCCGTCTGCCCAATCCGGTGAATTCGTCCGAAACGCTGTTCTAGGCGGTTAGGATTCCAAGGTAAATCGTAATTAACCATGAGATGCGCCCTTTGCAAGTTAATCCCTTCACCCGCAGCATCCGTAGCTATTAAGACTTGTACTTCGATATCTTGGGTAAACGCCTCCTGCATTTTGCGGCGTTCTTCGCGTCCCATTGCGCCATGTATATTTACCACAGCTTCATTACGTCCAATTAGCGTCCGAATCCGATCTGTCAAATAATTTAATGTGTCCCGGTACTCAGTAAAAATCAGGAGTTTCCGCCGATGTCCTTGGGCGTTGAACATTTCGGCATCATTTTGCAAAAGATTCGAGAGTTCTTCCCATTTTTTATCTTTACCACTACGTCGCACCCGCAGTGCCAGTTGCTCTAATTCTTCTAAAAGTTTAATTTCTGTTTGTAATTCTGCGATCGTCCGTGATGCTGTAGCTAGGTCAACGACTTCCTGTTCTGTTGCTTCTCGTTCTTCACCAGGAATATCCTCTAAATCATCTTCTAAGTCTTCCAGATCCAGAACCTGCTTAAATTCAATGATGGTTGCATTACTTCCCCGCCTCAAAACTTCTTCTTGCCTCAGCCGTTTTTGCAACCTTTCCCGACGGCGTAGGAGCGATTGATATATAGCTTCTGGGGAAGAAGCAAGCCGACGTTGCAAAATAGTTAAAGCAAAGCCAACATTACCTTTGCGTCCTTCATTTTCTAAAGCATCGGCACGATTAAATTCCTCGCGGACGTACTCAGTGACTCGCTTATACAGTACCGCTTCTAAATCCGATAGTTCATATTCTATAGTGCTAGCTTGGCGTTCTGGAAATAGCGGTTTTCCATCAAATTTCAGCAAATCCTCTTTAACCAATCGCCGCATCAAGTCGGAAGTATCGGCTACGTGAACACCATCGCGGAAGCGTCCTTCAAATCTGTCTCCATCCAATAACGCCATGAACAACTGGAAGTCTTCCTCTTTGCCGTTATGTGGTGTCGCTGACATTAATAAAAAATGCCTAGTTAAGGTTGAGAGTAACTTACCAAGTTTGTAGCGTTTCGTCTCTTTAATTTCACCACCAAAAAATGAAGCTGACATTTTATGAGCTTCATCACAAACAACCAAATCCCAGTCTGTCTGCGCTAGTTTTGCTTGTAAATCTTGATTACGGCTGAGTTTGTCTAGTCGCACAATCACCAACGGCATTTCAGCAAAAGCATTTCCAGTTACTGCTGATTCAATGCGATCGTTGGTGAGAATTTCAAAACGTAAATGAAACTTTTGCGACAATTCATCTTGCCACTGTGGCGCTAAACTACCGGGACAAATCACAAGGCAACGATGCAAATCACCTCGGATCAGCAATTCCCGCATCAGCAACCCTGCCATAATAGTTTTACCTGCACCTGGATCATCTGCTAAGAGAAAACGCAGAGGTTGACGAGTTAACATTTCCCCGTAAACGGCAGTGATTTGGTGTGGTAAAGGTTCGACTAGAGAAGTGTGAACGGCTAGCAAGGGGTCGAAGAGATAAGCTAGACGGATGCGGTGCGCTTCTGATGCCAGACGAAAATTAGCCCCATCAGCAGTAAAACTCCAAGCACCACCAGAGGTGATTATTTCCAAGGTAGGTTCTCTGTCTCGAAAGACTAACTCATTCCCTAGCGTGCCGCTAGCATCTTTGTATGTTAATTCCACAACATCAGAGCCATGCCACTGAGCATCAACGATGGCGACAATACTGTTTGGCAGGATACCTTGTACTTGCGTGCCTTTTGTCAAATCCTCAAGTCTAACCATATTGCGGTGTTTTCCCTTTTGGCAGATGTCAGTAGCAATGTAGATACCAATGTTTTTTGGCTGGACATTGCTCCTTATGACCATAAGAGACACTAGGCTGGTTAGTAGCTAGTATATTTACTGTTTTTGGCTGTGGTAGCTTGATGTTGCTTAGAAAATGGCGTTGCTTAGTTGACACAGCTGATTTAAGCGATCGCTCAATTCTATCGGCTATATGTAAAGTGAAATAGAGTGCGATCACCCGATTAAGCGATCGTGATTCTGATTTGCGTATATTTCACACTATGGAAACAAAAATTTTGTGCCTGTACAAATGCTGCGATCGCAGCATTGTATGAAGTACATGGCTAGAATTTACAGTTATACAAGGTTTTTGAGGATTGTCGGCAATTTAATAGCAGAAAATGTACTTAGATTTTATTTATTGTTGTTACTTTTTTACCTAAAGTAAATTCGATATTATTCTAATTCAGTATTTAAAATAAAAAGCTCATGAGATAAAGTGAGCAGCAATATCAGGGGTGATAGATATGTATATTAATAAATTCGGTCTTTATATCGCCATAGCTGACTTTACAGGAACTTCTTATTAGTAACAGCCGTATAACTATTTATGAGTACAGTAAATTTACTGTCTGCAACTTCTTCCTGGTTGTTGGGATTCTAAAGATTTAATCTGAATTACCGATGAAAAACTCTCAGCTAGACACAACCCTTGAGTATTATAAGACTGCAATTGACAGGCTAAAAGCAGCTGGTACGTCTATAGATACTGAGCAGGTTCTGGAAGTGTTAAATGCTAGGAATGCTGTGCAGGTGGCTTTAAAGGATGCAACATTCATTTCTACCAGCAGGTTAAAGCAGCTTCTAGAGTTAGATGCAGAACTCAGGAAACAGGCAGGACAGATTAACAAAGTTATCAAAGCTGAACAATTTGCTCTCTGGCGAGAAAGTATACATCCCTCTGCTGAAGCTTGGTGGTGGAGGTTGGAAAATCTTAGCCCTCCCCACAAGTGGGATAGTTGGGATTGGTTGTGGAAAGGTTTGGTAGTTGCTGGTTGGACTGCTAACCTCAGTTTACTGATTAATATTGCTACTCGCTTTTTCAGTGGGGGAGCAGGATTATTGGGAGCTTCTGCGGTTATTTTGCCAAGTATTCTGGCATTGCTACAGGCAAGTAGTGAACTAACTAAAGCTGGTAAAGAAGGATTTGACAAATTACTCACAAAGCTAAATATTCCCCAACACTTACAAGAAGAGGCTAAGTTGGGGTCAACTTTGTTAATGACAATATTTTTACTTGGTTTTTGGTTAACTCTACCGTCAATTGCTCAGTTATATAACCGTAATGGGCTAAATAATTACCAAGAAGGAAAATTAGGAGCAGCAGAACAAGACTACCTCAAAGCAATTTCCTTGGATGCCGATAATGCGGATGCTCATTACAATCTCGGCAATCTTTACGAGGATTTACAAGACTTTGAGAAAGCCCGGAAGCATTATCAAATCGCAGTGGGAAGTGACGTTCCTGATGCTTACAACAATCTAGCTCGCTTATATATCCAGGATAAAAAATATTCTCAGGCTACAGCTTTGCTACAAAACGGACTGGTGAAAGCTAAAGAGCAGAATAGCTCACCCGAAGTCAGATATAGCCTGTTTAAAAATTTAGGATGGGTGAGGTTTGAGCAAGGCAGATATAAAGAAGCACAAGACACCCTAAAAGCAGCAATTGGGATGGCGAATAACCCAGAAGTAGCAAAGTATATCGGGAATACTGGTGCGGCACACTGTATCTTAGCTCAGGCAATGGAGCGAGAAAAAGAACCAACCGCATTGGAGCAATGGCAGAAGTGTTGTGAACAAGGTTCTACTCTCAATGCTGAGGAGGACGCATGGTTACATCTAGCTCACCAAAAATTAAACAAGGCGGGAATATGCAAAAAGACCGGAAACTGATTAGGTTAATTGGGATCTTACTCAGCCTACCTTTTATAGCGGTAGCAACACCTGGGTTTACTCAACAGAATAGTCTAAATTTTATCACCGAGGTTAAGGGAGATGTCAAAATTAAGTACTCTGGACGCAAGAACTATCAAAAAGTATATGGCGGTGAAATACTAAATTCCTCTGATTCTTTGCAATTGGGGCGAGGTGCTTCTACGAAAGTCGTATGTAATAACTTATCAACTTGGAATGTTAGCTCTCCAGGGAAATTTTCAGTTTCTAGTGGTTGTCCATCCACTGAAAAACCCATTCTCATTAGAAATGGTAGTAACCGCGTTCGGACTCGCGCTCCAAATGATCCGACAATTCCTTACATCATTAGTCCGCGTGATACAGCAATTTTGAGTGACAAACTAACTCTGCGTTGGAATGCTGTCAAGGGTGCAACCAGCTATCAGGTAAAGTTACGCGGGCCAGGAGTTAATTGGACAACTGAGGTGAAGCAGCCAGAGGTTGTTTATTCTGGTAAGGAAACTCTGCAACCAGGCTCTCGTTATCGGGTAATTGTGACTGCTGATAATGGAGTATCTTCTGAGAGTGAAGCACCTGCTGGATTTACTTTACTGAGTGAAGAGGATGCTAAACGGGTAAAGGCTGAAATTACACAATTGCAAAAGCAACCGCTAACGGATGAGTCCAAAACCCTTGCTTTGGCATATCTGTACCAAAGTATGAATTTAAACGCTGCGGCAATTGATTTATTAGCAGGATTAGTTAAGCAAGGAAGTAGAACCACATCGGTTTATCAGCTTTTAGGCAGTCTCCACCAGCAGGTAGGTTTACATCGATTAGGTAAGGAACAGTATTTCACTGCACTGAAGTTAGCTAAGGCAGAAAAAAATCTGGAAGCGCAAGCAATCATCCAAGCCAGTTTAGGGGAAATTGATATAGTCCTTGACAACTTGCAGCAGGCATTTGAGTCATTGCAAGCTGCTCAAAGTAATTATCGTGCTTTGGGAGATGAGCAACAAGTACAGCAACTACAGCAGAAATTAGATAACCTGAAAGGAAGGCTACCAGAATGATTAACCTGCGAACTAGACAAGTAATAACCCTGTTGACTTTGTTAGCAACATCTGGGTTATGGGTGTTAATGCCAAAGCCCACAATTGGGCAATCAACCCCTCCGGTTTCAACTGCTCAGTCTGCCCAATTGACAGAAGCAAAACGACTCAATCAACAGGTGATTCAACTTTATAAAGAAGGCAAATATGCTGAAGCAATTCCTTTAGCAGAGCGTATGCTGGCTATTCGTAAGAAGCTGCTGGGGAATGAGCATCCCGATGTGGCATCTAGCTTGAATAATCTGGCTGTGCTGTACGAAAAACAGGGAAGGTATGCAGATGCCGAACCCCTATATCGCCAAGCATTAGAAATGAGAAAACGCCTGCTGGGAGATGAGCATCCCGATGTAGCACAAAGCTTAAATAATTTAGCTGGGCTTTACGAAAAACAGGGAAGGTACGCAGATGCTGAACCCCTATATCGCCAAGCATTAGAAATGAGTAAACGCCTGCTGGGAGATGAGCATCCCGATGTGGCAACTAGCTTAAATAATCTAGCTGCGCTGTACAAAAGCCAGGGAAGGTACGCAGATGCCGAACCCCTATATCGCCAAGCATTAGAAATGAGTAAACGCCTGCTGGGGGATGAGCATCCCGATGTGGCAACTAGCTTAAATAATCTAGCTGGGTTGCACAAAAGCCAGGGAAGGTACGCAGATGCCGAACCCCTATATCGCCAAGCATTAGAAATGAGAAAACACCTGCTGGGAGATGAGCATCCCGATGTGTCAACTAGCTTAAATAATCTAGCTGGGCTATACGAAAGTCAGGGAAGGTACCCAGATGCTGAACCCCTATATCGCCAAGCATTAGAAATGAGTAAACGCCTGCTGGGAGATGAGCATCCCGATGTGGCA
>NZ_JAAGOG010000324.1:0-6024 GCF_010747425.1 Nostoc sp. UIC 10630 | reverse complement strand
TCCCAATTCCCAATTCCCCATTCCCAATTCCCAATTCCCCATTCCCCATTCCCCATTCCCTACTTTAAATTTCGGCATTCCGGTGCATTTGGATTTTCCTTGCAATATTCTTCAAAAGAGACTTTAGCTGATACCATCCCCTCAGCTTTCTGATGAGCAGCTTCAGCCTGGAGTTCTTCTACCTCATCCCAAGCGGCTGCACAGGCTTTAGAATAAGCACCTTGTTCAGTGCAAATAGCGCGAGACTGTTGAATTGCTTTTTGAATTCTCTCCTCCAGCAGTAGCGCTTTTGGCGCTTCCACAAAGTCGCTTTTGGTCAAAATGTCGGTAATCGAGATGATACCCAACAGCTTGCCTTGAATCACAGGTGCCCGATGAATACCAGTGTTAGCAAATAACCGTGCTACATATTCCACACCCAAATCAGGATTTACCACAATGCAGGGCTTGCTCATAATCTCGTAAACCCAGACTTGCTTTGGATCTTTACCGTAGGCTGTTACCTTATAGACAATATCTGTTTCTGTGACAATGCCATAAGCATCGTTCTCATGGCGAATATCTACAACTAGCGCCCGCAATTTTTTTTCCTTCATCAGCACCACTGCTTCAGCAACAGTCGCTGAACCGCGAATGGTAACTACATCTTTGGTCATGATATCTTCAGCTTTCATCATTGCTGTAGTCTCCTGGTTAATAGTACGGTGCGGCACAGCGCCCTCAGAGGCGTATATATCGAAGCATTGCAGCCTACAGTTTGCTAACTAGAAAGTAAAAAAGTCGAATCTTTGTCCAGCTATAACAATAAACTTAGAACAACTGTCAACTCGTGATGTTATCCAATGTGACCAATGCCCAAAAACCAACCATAAATTGCCGTAACTTTCTAGAAAATCTTGCCAAACCACTCCAGCCGCTAAAAAGTAAATTTTTGACTGTTACATATCTATTGGTAATGACTAATAACTGATGGAGAAGTTAGGATAAAATCACGATCCAACTTTAGTTGAGATATTTCCTGTTAAGGAAAGCAAAAGCATTAAACAGCAACGCCTTCAGTTTCCGTCAATTTTTCCCGATTTTGAGTAAATTTCAATTAGCAATCCCATGCCACATCGTCATTATCCTCCCGCCTACTTACGCTATCTCAGAGCCAGGTTATGGAATCTAGGGCGACCTGGTTTTTGGGTAACTGCAATTTTTTTATCTGTAGTGGGGCTAGTAACCTGGGAATACTGGTCAAATCCAGATATTTTCGTTTATAAGCAAAAAAATAAAGTTACTTCACAAACCCCTACTGATTCCTCACTATCAGCAGAAAACAGAGCCATTGCAGCCGATATTGATAACCTGCCAGTTTTATTTAATGACTTTGAGCAAGCAACTCTCTCATTAACGGCAAATACTCCCAAGGAAAAAACTGAGGCAAAAAACAGCAAAAGTCTATTAGAGGATGTAATTAACAAACAAAAGTCTGCTAATGATGCCAAATTAAATCCTACTTTAGGAGTTAATGGCAACACTCCCCCCGTCCTAAAAAATCCTTTTGTAGTACAAACCGAAAATTTATTGCGGACTGGGACAGTTGATAATAATCAGTTTCTAGGTATAAAAACTTTAACTGGGGCATCTGAACCAAAAGAGGGAGAACAGACATCCTCTAACCTGGGAATTGGATTCACGAATCAAACCAACAAGAATCAGAATTCTGCCTCTGTCAGCCCTCTCCAAGCAATACTCAATCAATCGACAAATCAGAAGCTGTCTGGCTTTAATGGTACTACTGCAACTCAGACAAATGCTTTGGGCCGAGCCTCTGAGCCAGGAACAACGTTAATGCCACCCATGAATAGCTTATCCAGTCAGAATTCTCTACCAAGTACTGGGTTAACTACTGGGACAGGCTATATGTCAACGGGTAAGAACTTGCAGCAAAATTCCTACAGTAACTTAAATAACGGTCAGGTAGTGCCTAATAATGGGTTAAATACTGGTACAGGTTATACAAACTTGCAGCCAAATCCTTACAATAATTTAAATAACGGTCAGGTAGTGCCTAGTAATGGGTTAAATACTGGTACAGGTTATACGAACTTGCAGCAAAATCCCTACAGTAATTTAAATAACGGTCAGGTAGTGCCTAATGTAGCACCAGGAACGCTCCCAGTCACCTCTGGCATACCAACTAATATTGCACCTTACTCTAGCCAGATTCCGGGTCAAGGTGTTGTCACTCCCACAAATCCTATGGGATATGCGAATTATGGCTTGCAGCAGCCGGCGCAATCACCACAGTCTAATTATGGGAATTATGTGCAGCAGCAACCAACACAATCTAATTCCTTATATCTTCGCCAGCTGCGAGACAAGTATAGAAGTCCCGGTCAAAACTGATTGTCAGCAGGTCGCTTAACTAGATAAGTCTAACTAAGGTGATTGTGGGCTATTTTGAATAATTGGAACTTCTGGTGTTTCGGGCTGTCGCTGTTGTCGTTGTAAATACTTACTCAATACATAAGCCATATCTCCACGGGTAACGGGTTTTAGTGGAGAAATATTTCCTTGAGCATCTGTATTGAGAAATCCTTCTGTAGCTACTGTAGCGATCGCTTTTCTAGCCCAACTTGGGATAGACTTTTCATCTGGATGTGAAGCCAGAATCTCATTAACAGCCTCATCAGGAAACTGAAATACACCATAAGCTTGAGCGAAAATAGCAAGAGCCTCTGCCTTTGTCACCTTTTGATTAGGGAAAAACTCATTGCCCCGATAGCCTTTCATGATGTCAGTTTTTAAGACTGTCTGTATATCATTAAATGCCCAATAAGAACGAGGAACATCTGGAATCGTTAAATTTGCTTTGTTAACAGCTTCTCTTTTATCAAGCCGAAATGCTTTTACCATAATCGACGCTAATTCTGCCCTGCTCACTAACCTTTCTGGATAAAACTTGCCATCAGAAAAGTTTGTCATCCATTTCGCAGCAATTACCTGTTGAATAGAATCAGATGAGGTTCCAGAAGTCGTTTCTGGCACTTGAGCAATTGCTGGTAAATTTTGTAGTAGTGCTACTAAAGATAGAGTAATTGAAAGCTGACGCATCACCATAACCACTTTTAGCTACTAACGTGAATTTAAAAAACTACGTTACTGAGGTTAACGCAAAATTTGGTGTTCTTAATAACCTGTAACTCAGCTAGTGACGAATTTAGGCTGGGCAATGTTGCGTAGCGTAGCTACGGGAGTGTAGCTTTAAAAATTAGGACTGTGTTCAGAATCCCAGCACTTCCCATCATTCCAGACTCTACTGGTGTGTTCACATTCTGATTTATCGTTAATCCAAGGAATTGAAGTAGGGTAATCCAAGGTCGTTAGAGGAGTCAGTGAAAACGATGCAACAGAAAATATAGTGTAGCCACAAGCCGATAGAATCATTAAAAATCCTATGACAAACAAGGTATTGGCAGGAGTCCAAAAAGGATATAAACATTTTTCAGAGCGTAAACGCATTTTAGAACGACGTTCTGAACCTGCTAGCAACACCAGATAAAACCTTAATCCGGGAATTGGTACTGAAACTCTTATGTCTAAAGAATGACGAGTCCAAACACGAGAGTTAAAAACCCTTTTGATGGCTTCTAATTGCTCTACTGTGAAGGTATTTGACACTTCTGGGGCGATCTGGGCGACAAGTTTCTCGAAGGTAAGACCAGTATGCTGTGGCGTTGCCATAGTTTATAGTATATTAATATACCATTTTTTTGCATAAGCAATCTCCTCTCTTCCGGACACTACGATGTTTTATTTTTTACAAGTTCCTAATAAAGGAAGCAGAAATTAGCAAAAACTTGTTTTTTACCTTTCATCTTTTGATGTTATCTGCCCACTACTATGGACTATAGTCAGTTTTTCAGGAGTTTTGGGAATGACAGGAACAGATCCCGTAAAGTTGATGAAGCAAGAAGTTGGCAAAGCCGCTGCCGCCCTGGTAAAATCGGGTTCCATCGTCGGGTTGGGTACGGGGTCAACTACAGCATATACGATTCAGTTTTTAGGCGATCGCCTCAAGTCTGGTGAACTCAAAGATATCATTGGCATACCTACCTCGTTTCAGTCAGAAGTGCTGGCGAAGCAGTATGGTATCCCTCTCGCTACCTTAGATGCTATTGACCACATCGATATTGCCATTGATGGGGCAGATGAAGTTGATCCGCAGAAGAATTTGATTAAAGGCGGTGGTGCAGCACATACCCGCGAGAAAGTCGTAGACTACCTGGCAGAACAGTTTATCGTCGTGGTAGATAGTGGCAAATTAGTAGATCGCTTGGGTTCTAGTTTTGCTGTACCCGTGGAAGTGATTCCAATGGCAATTACTCCTGTAACCAATGCCATTAAAAAACTCGGTGGGAAACCCGAACTCCGCATGGGTGTCAAAAAAGCTGGCCCAGTGATCACTGACCAAGGTAACTTTGTCTTAGATGTCAGATTTGACTCTATTGAAGATCCAGTCAGCCTAGAAAAAACATTGAATAACATTCCCGGTGTTCTGGAAAATGGGATTTTTGTTAACTGTGTCGATTTAGTTTTGATTGGTGAAGTCAAAGATGGTCAGCCATTAGTGCGGCAACTGTAAGAGTTATAGATTTTGGATTTTAGATTTTAGAGACATCTAAAATCCAAAATTAAGCAGCAGGTTCAGTTCATCCAAACACTAATTTAAAATGCGTGATCGCTACTTGGTCCATGTCTTGCTTAAGGAAAAATTACAAGCCAAGCTTGAGGAGATTCAAGCTAAGAGCGATGGCTCTCCTGTTACGGATTTGAAGCTAGACAAAACCTTAGCCGAAGAAATTGAAGAATTGACGACGGAACTAGAGAGCGTCAATCCGAATCTAAATCCTCTGCTCAACGCGACTCATTTGTTAGACGGAGCTTGGCAACTGCAATACTCTACTGCCAGAGAAATCCGTTCTTTAGTTTCTCTCCCATTGGGCTTAAAGCTGGGTAAAGTTTATCAAGTAATTGATGTTGCAAATAAATTGTTTTTCAATCTAGCTAAGGTTAAACATCCTCTGGGGCTAGTATCAGGATATGTTAAAGTGACAGCTAGCTTTGAGCCAGCAAAAGAAGATTTAGAACCTCTACCTAACAAACGCCTCAACGTGTATTTTGACAAACGCTACCTATCGATTGAGAAAATTGTTGGTATTAATACTCCTCAACTCAACCCATTTAAGGTTGTCTCAGCTAATAATCCTACTAGCAGGACTGCGACATTAGACATTACTTATTTAGATGAAACCTTAAGAATTGGCCGTGGAGGAGATGGAAGTTTATTCATCCTTAGTAAATCTGATAATTTACCTGATTTCACCTCCTCAATTTGAAATTGATCGCGCCGATGAATGAATATGGCTCTCTCAATAACGCATCTTTTCACTAAGGTAAAATCAGCTTCTGCGATGGTAGAGCTTAAAACATTAAATTTAAAGTTAGGTTATGGTATAGAAGAAGATATTAATGCCGATCCGATAAGTCCTAGGCAAGTTTTAATTGTTAGGGATGAAGATATTTTAGACTTATCAATTCAACCAGGACAATTGCGAGAAAATATTGTGGTTACAGGGATAGGATTTGATAAATTTATTCCTGGATCTCTGTTAACTTTTGAAAGTGGTGCGGCAATTCGTCTAACTTTTTACTGCGAACCGTGTAAGCGAATAGCCCACTTAGTAGAATCATTTAAGAGCATCAAGGGCAAAAGAGGAATCTTAGGCGTAGTTACTCAATCAGGTCAAATTCAAGTTGGTAGTAAATTTCAGGCTCAAGCTCATAAATTTCCAGCATTACCTGAAAATCCTTATGAAAGATTTCTAGATTTTATTATCAAAATTCCCAGTGGAAAAGTAGTTACATATAAACAGATAATTAAAGCTATAGGAGTTGATAATAGCTATTTAAGAGCTATTCCTACATATCTGAAAAAAACCTCGGCTACTGATTATCCAATACATAGAATATTAG
>NZ_JAAGOG010000323.1:0-6032 GCF_010747425.1 Nostoc sp. UIC 10630 | reverse complement strand
CATAAAATATGATTATTTGATTCAGCAAATTTATTTAAAATATAGATCTGTTCAAAAAAGCTACAAAGATGTATCAAAATTATTTCAGAGCCTTGTAAGTAATTTACAAACAGAAAAAACAATTCATAATATTCTAAATGAAATTATATCTAGTAATGATTTTCAGTACTTGACTATTCGTACAATAAATCAAGAAACTCATTCATCTACACAAGACTTTAATACAAATAAAAAAAGTGAGATTTATATAAAAGATGCATTACAAAATGCACAAAAATGTAAAATTTGTCAGGGTCTTATCCATAGAAACTCAATTTCGATTGATCATATCCAGCGTAAAGAAGATGGTGGATTGGCAAGTGTAGATAACGGACAGATAACCCATCCATACTGTAATACAGGATATAAAAATTAAGTTATAAAATACATCTGCATTAGAGAATTTAGCTAATGGCTAAACTTGATGCCACTTCATCCATCACCATTGTCACTATAAACGCCAGTTATCTAATCTTAGTGAATAATCTAAATCCTGAATCCTTTGATAATGAGATAAATTACCAGTGACTAAAGTTAGATTATGACTTATGGCAGTTGCTGCAATCATACAATCAGGATAACCAATTCTTTTTCCGCTTGTTTCTAAATCAGCGTATATTTTCCCTGCTAATACTGCTTCTGTCAAATCAAAGGATAATATTTCCTGTGAAGTCAGGATAGTTAAAAATTGCTGAAGACGTTGTTCTTGCTTACGTTTTTGCCAACCTTCTACAATTTCCATAACTGTAATTACGGAAAGTGTGTATTTATCAAATTGGTTTAAGTAAGTATTGGCTTTGAAAATAATACGAGGATTTGCTCGTTTAATAATTTCTGACAGAATATCCGTATCAAGTAGGGACTTTTCTACTTTATTCATCTGATCCCGTATATCCTCTTTTTTCCATAGCCTCAGCAACAATTTCATCAACAATTTCTGGGACATCAGCATATAATCCCATTAATGGATCTTTTTGCTCCTGAATTTCTGCTAACCGTTCAATTACATGAGTAATCAATTCTGATAAAGTTGATTGATTGACTATTGCCAAAGTTTTTGCCCGCTCAAAGGTGAGTCTATCTAATTCAAGTTCTATCTTTTCCATAATAGTTTTCAACTTCCATATAAATCATTATGGTTCATTAAACTATTGTAACTCAGCATTAATGGTGTTGAAGTGATGCAGAAATATTTGTTAGAAGTGCAGAGTTGTTTGATTGTAATAAATAAATTGGTGAATAAGTTCCTTCTCTACCTATAAAACTTAAATAATTCCTTGCATATTTTACTAAATTATTTTATTTTTTAATGGAATTTTGGTGTATTTCCAATTTGATAATTGAACACAACACAATATCTATCAATTAACGTTATTTGCTAAAATTTGATTAGGCTTTATCTTTCATATATCTTTGATGACTTTCGACTTTCCCGACTCTTTGATTCTTGAGACAGCGCTTTCAGTATCTGGATTAACTGACTATATCCGCTTGCTGTTAGAGCAAGATGAACAACTGCGGCAAGTTTGGGTAACTGGGGAAGTTTCCAGTGCTAACTACCATCGCAGTGGTTTATTTTTTACGCTGCAAGATACCGATCGCACCGCCGGAATTAAATGTGTGGTATGGAATAGCCAATTGCCAAAACTCGCCCAAATGCCTGTTCCTGGTGAACAGATAATCATTTTGGGCAGCATTCGTGTCTATCCACAACGGGGAGAGTATCAGTTATCAGTTTGGCAGACTTTACCTGCTGGTGTTGGTTTACAGGCGTTGCGGTATCAACAACTCAAAAATCGCTTGCTGGCTGAGGGATTGTTCGACACGCAAAGAAAGCGATCGCTCCCCATTCACCCTCAAACGATCGCTGTTGTCACTTCCCCAACGGCTGCTGCTTGGGGTGATATTCAAAAAACCCTTAAACAAAGGTATCCAGGTTTACACGTTTTATTTTCTCCGGCGACAGTACAAGGTGAGCAAGCGCCGGAATCTATCGTCAAAGCAATTGAGCGAGTGGAAAGAGATGGCCGCGCCGAAGTGCTAATTTTATCGCGGGGTGGTGGTGCTGTGGAAGAGTTAGCCTGTTTTAATGACGAACGTGTAGTGCGATCGCTGGCTAGTTGTTCTATTCCGGTAATTACTGGTATTGGGCATCAACGAGATGAATCTTTGGCGGATTTAGTTGCAGATGTCTGTGTGCATACACCAACTGCGGCGGCAGAAATGGTTGTACCAGCACTTTCAGAGTTGTATACTGAACATCGGCAGCGAGTTGTGGCTTTACATGAGGCGGTACATGACTCTTGGGAAACTGCTGAGAATAAACTGCAAGGTTTGCGGAATCGTTTGCGGCGTTTGCGGTTAGATCGGCAAGTGCAACAGGAGGTGGAAAAGCTAACTTGGAAGCGTCAGCATTTGGTGCAAATTACGATGGGGCGATCGCAGCAAGCGGCGCAGCATTTAGAATTATTACGGCAAAAGTTGGCAACTCTTGACCCGAAAGCGGTATTGCAGCGTGGTTATGCGGTGGTGAGAAGGGAAGATGGCGCGATCGCTCGTTCGGCGGCGGAGTTGGCTGTGGGAGAAGATTTGTTGATTCAGTTGGGTCAGGGTGGGGTTAGAGTGAAGGTTGTAGAAGTAAACGTAGACGCATAGCGGCTTGCCGCAGGCTACCGCAGAGGCGCAGAGGACACGGAGAGATTAATGGTTAAACGTAAAAGTGCTTCTAGTTCTGATTCGATGGAAGGTTGGAATTATGAGGCGAAGGTTGCTGAAATAGAGGGAATTATTACTCGCATTGAGGCGGGTGAGTTAGAATTGGAAGCGGTGTTTGACCAATTTGCCAGTGCTGTTGAGTATTTGCGTCAGTGTGAAAGTTTTTTGCAGCAGCGACAGCAGCAGGTGGATTTGTTGATTGAAACATTAAGCGAAGAATAGAAGCCAGACTTTTTAGTGTAAGTTCTTTAGTAAGTTAAATATAATTAAAAAGCTAAACTGGTTAAAAATAAATAATTTTTAGTATAAATACTTTTTAGTAAATCTCCGTTTTCACTCATATTTAAATCTTCCCAATATCCAATACCCAATTCAGAGTTCTAACCAGGAGTTTGAGAAGTTGAGAATAACTGATGAGACGATTGATTTAACGAACTGCGATCGCGAACCGATCCACATTCCAAATCTGATCCAGCCTCACGGAGTTTTACTGGTTTTGCAAGAGCTTACCCTGGAAATCGTTCAGGTAAGTAGCAATAGCCAGGAAGTTGTTGCCCGTAAACCGGAAGAATTGTTGGGCAAGCCTCTGTCATACTTATTCAATGCCACGCAAATTAAGCTGATTCAACAATGTCTGGCGGAAGATTTTGAGAGCATCAATCCCCTCAATTTTTCTATTAAGCGCCTAAACAAATCAATCTATTTTGATGGTATTGTACATCGTTTAGATAATATCATTATTCTGGAATTGGAGCCGAAACAAGCGAAGGGACAAATAAGCTTTTTTAACTTTTATCAACAGGTAAGAGGAACAATAACCCGCATTCAAAAAGCACCCACACTACTGGAAATGTGCCAGATTGTGGTGGCAGAAGTCCGGCGAATCACTGGCTTTGAACGCGTCATGGTCTATAAATTTGATCAAGAAGGGGCAGGCAGCGTCATCGCTGAAGACACCAATCAGGAAACGCCTTATCTGGACTTGCACTATCCACCCTCTGACATTCCCAAGCAAGCCCGACAGCTATACACTCTTAACTGGCTGCGGCTGATTCCCGATGCCAGTTACCAGCCTGTTGCCTTAATTCCAGCGAACAATCCTTTGACAAATCAACCCCTTGATCTGAGTTTATCGGTGTTGCGGAGTGTTTCTCCGATTCATCTAGAGTATCTGCAAAATATGGGCGTTACTGCCTCTATGTCTATTTCTCTGATGCACGAAAAAAAGCTTTGGGGATTGATTGCTTGTCATCATTCTTCGCCCAAATATATTTCTTACAATATTCGCACTGTGTGCGAGTTCATTGGACAGGTGATGTCTGTGGAACTGGCAAACAAAGAAGCAAGTGAAGACATTGATTACAAAAGCCAATTGAAATCATTGCAAACTCAATTTGTTGAAGAGTTATCTCAGGCTGAGTATTTTTTGGATGGTATGGTGCAACTAAAATCTCAATTACTTAATCTGGTTACTGCCACGGGAGCGGCGATATGCAGTGGCGACCAGTGTATTCGAGTGGGTAAAACACCCTCTGAGGAAGAGGTTCATGCCTTACTCGATTGGATTAAACCGCATCTTTATCATAACTTGTTTGAGACGCGATCGCTCACGAAAAATTATCCTGCCGCCGAGTCATATCAAGCGATCGCCAGTGGAGTGTTAGCCCTGGAAATTTCTAAAGTTCATCACAATTACATTCTCTGGTTTCGTCCAGAAGTAATTCAAAGCGTTAATTGGGGCGGCAACCCCGACAAACCTGTAGAAGTTTTCTCAGATGGCAGTTTACGAATGTCTCCTCGCAAATCTTTTGCATTGTGGCAAGAAACGGTGCAAGGGTGTGCCCTGCCTTGGAAACCTTGCGAAGTTGAAGCAGTTACTGAACTGCGAAGCCTGGTTGTGGGTGTTGTGTTGCGGCAGGCAGACAAACTGGCATCGATGAATTTTGAATTACAACGGAGTAACGAAGAACTCGATTCTTTTGCCTACGTTGCCTCTCATGACCTGAAAGAACCTCTGCGGGGCATTCACAACTATGCCAACTTCTTAATGGAAGACTATGCAGACGTACTGGATGACGATGGAATTGCCAAACTCCAAACCCTGGTGCGCCTGACGCAGCGAATGGAAGACCTGATCAACTCACTCCTCCATTTCTCCCGCTTGGGACGCGCCGAACTGATTCGGCAACCAGTGAATCTGAATGACGTAGTGCAACAGGTAATCGGCACTTTGACCATGGCCCGACCCCAAAGCGAAGTCGAGTTTCGTATTCCTCAACCCCTAAGAAGCGTTCAATGCGATCGCGCTCAGATTAATGAACTCTTCAGCAACCTAATCAGCAACGCCATTAAGTACAATGATAAACCGCAAAAGTGGGTTGAAATTGGTTGCGTTGAAGGAAATGGCGAAAGCAAAATTGTTCCTACTTCTCTGACTTTCTACGTTCGTGATAACGGCATTGGCATTTCAGAAGAACATCTTGACAAAATCTTTCAAATCTTCCGCCGCCTACATGGGCGGGACGACTTTGGAGGTGGGACTGGCGTAGGGTTAACCATTGCCCGCAAAATTGTGGAACGGCATGGTGGTAGAATTTGGGTGGAATCTACCCCAACTCTTGGCAGTACCTTTTACTTTACCCTGTCGGCGGAGGCAAATAGATGACTCAGATTTCAGCCTCCCTAATCCAGCAAACGCCAATACTTTTAATTGTGGAGGACAGCAACGAAGACTTTGAGGCACTGCAACGATTTCTAGGGCGATCTTCCGTTGCGATCGCCATCGAACGGTGTGTGAATGGGGAACAAGCCTTAGCATTTCTTTATCGGACTGGTAGATATATTGAGCGCGAAAGTGCGCCTCGTCCCGGCTTGATTGTCCTTGATTTGAACCTGCCCGGAACCGATGGACGAGAAGTGTTGCGCCGGATTAAACAGGATGACAGCTTGAAAATGATTCCGGTAGTGGTGTTTACTACCTCTAACAATCCCAAAGATATTGAAGTATGTTATCAATATGGTGTCAACAGCTATATTGTTAAGCCAATCAATTTTGCTCAACTGAAACGAGATATTCAAATGCTAGTGGAATATTGGTTTGAAGTGACAACGCTGCCTGATTTCCTAGAGTATTAGCCATAAGTCGATATGGTTCAGTTAAGGGCTACTGGCATTTTGGGTTTTTTAGTTTTTTAGACGCGATAAATCGCCGTCTATACAAGTCTTTTGGCCTTATCTGAACTGTATTGTCTTTCCCCCTGCCCCTTTTCCCTTTCCCC
>NZ_JAAGOG010000425.1:0-1569 GCF_010747425.1 Nostoc sp. UIC 10630 | reverse complement strand
CGACCGACCTAGGTTAGACCAACTTACTATCTATTTAACTGTATGTTTTTCGATATGTAAGGGGTGTAGGTCTCCCTAAAAAGGAGGTGATCCAGCCACACCTTCCGGTACGGCTACCTTGTTACGACTTCACCCCAGTCACCAGTCCTGCCTTAGGCATCCTCCTCCCCGAAAGGTTGGAGTAATGACTTCGGGCACTACCAGCTTCCATGGTGTGACGGGCGGTGTGTACAAGGCCCGGGAACGAATTCACTGCAGTATGCTGACCTGCAATTACTAGCGATTCCTCCTTCACGCAGGCGAGTTGCAGCCTGCGATCTGAACTGAGCTCCGGTTTACGGGATTTGCTTGCATTCGCATGCTTGCTGCCCTCTGTCCGGAGCATTGTAGTACGTGTGTAGCCCAAGGCGTAAGGGGCATGCTGACTTGACGTCATCCCCACCTTCCTCCGGTTTGTCACCGGCAGTCTCTCTAGAGTGCCCAACTTAATGCTGGCAACTAAAAACGAGGGTTGCGCTCGTTGCGGGACTTAACCCAACATCTCACGACACGAGCTGACGACAGCCATGCACCACCTGTGTTCGCGCTCCCGAAGGCACTCCCAGCTTTCACCAGGATTCGCGACATGTCAAGCCTTGGTAAGGTTCTTCGCGTTGCATCGAATTAAACCACATACTCCACCGCTTGTGCGGGCCCCCGTCAATTCCTTTGAGTTTCACCGTTGCCGGCGTACTCCCCAGGCGGGATACTTAACGCGTTAGCTACGGCACGGCTCGGGTCGATACAAGCCACGCCTAGTATCCATCGTTTACGGCTAGGACTACTGGGGTATCTAATCCCATTCGCTCCCCTAGCTTTCGTCCCTCAGTGTCAGTTACGGCCTAGCAGAGCGCCTTCGCCACCGGTGTTCTTCCTGATCTCTACGCATTTCACCGCTACACCAGGAATTCCCTCTGCCCCGAACGTACTCTAGCTATGTAGTTTCCACTGCTTTTATCTAGTTGAGCTAGACTCTTTAACAGCAGACTTACATTGCCACCTGCGGACGCTTTACGCCCAATCATTCCGGATAACGCTTGCATCCTCCGTATTACCGCGGCTGCTGGCACGGAGTTAGCCGATGCTTATTCCTCAGGTACCGTCATTGTGTTCTTCCCTGAGAAAAGAGGTTTACGACCCAAGAGCCTTCCTCCCTCACGCGGTATTGCTCCGTCAGGCTTTCGCCCATTGCGGAAAATTCCCCACTGCTGCCTCCCGTAGGAGTCTGGGCCGTGTCTCAGTCCCAGTGTGGCTGATCGTCCTCTCAGACCAGCTACTGATCGTCGCCTAGGTAGTCCATTACACTACCTACTAGCTAATCAGACGCGAGCTCATCTCTAGGCAGTTAACCTTTCACCCAAGGGCACATCCGGTATTAGCCACCGTTTCCAGTGGTTGTCCCAGACCTAGAGCCAGATTCTCACGCGTTACTCACCCGTCCGCCACTGTGTCCGAAGACACCGTTCGACTTGCATGTGTTAAGCATACCGCCAGCGTTCATCCTGAGCCAGGATCAAACTCTCCGTTTTG
>NZ_JAAGOG010000424.1:0-1571 GCF_010747425.1 Nostoc sp. UIC 10630 | reverse complement strand
AAGTTAGGAGTGAGGAGTTAATAATTCATCATATATTCCCCATTTGACTTGCATAATTAGGGCGGGCAAGATGCTCACCTTACAAGAGTTTGATTTAATTCGATTATGTAACTTACATGTTTTTCAGGTTAACTCTTAACTCCTAACTTCTTCTAAGCGTCGCAGTTGAATTTGATGCAGGCGTGGGCCAACAATTGATACCACAGTGAATTCGAGATTTTCATAACAGAAGGTTTCGCCAATGGACGGAATTTTCTGTAACTGATACAACAGAAAGCCTCCTAGTGTTTGATATTCTCTTGTCAGGGGCAAATTGAGACGCAAAACCTCGTTGAGGTCTTCGAGGTTGATTTGTGCCTGCACCAAAAATTTCTGCTCATCTAACATCTGGATTAGTAAGTCGTCACTGCTTTCAGGTTCGCTTGCATCGCCGATGATTTCGGCAATGACATCTTTGATTGTCACGAGTCCCACAGTACCGCCAAATTCATTTACTACCATGACCATAGCGGGTTTCTCTTGCTGCATCATGGGCAAAAGTTCACTCAAGGGTGTGTGTTCGGGAACAAACCGAGCGGGACGCATCCAAGGTTGGATCTGTGTCTCTAAACTGAGCTTTCCCATAGCTAAAGGTTGTGCCAAATCTTTAAAATAAACAATGCCGCGAACATCGTCTAAAGATTCACCAATCACGGGGTAGCGTGAGTAACCAGTAGCAGCCATTTCTCTAAGTAATATCTGGAAGGTAGCATCTTTTGGCAGCGTGATAATACTGGTGCGCGGGATCATCACATCTTGGGCCATGACATCCCCAAACTCAAAGACATTATTGAGCAGTTCTCGTTCCGCACGCTGTAAACCAGTAGATCCCCATTCTGTAGAGATAATCAGTTGCAATTCTTCAGGAGTTACAGGCGGTCTCCAGCCTTGACCTGTGTATTGGATACCAAAAATCCGCAATAAAAAACGAGTTGATTGGTTGAGAATCCAGATGAAGGGGCCAAAAAAACGCACGATCGCTTTTACCGAAGGCCCCAAAAACCTCGCTAGCTGTTCTGAGTACAGCATGGCTAAGGATTTGGGACATAGTTCTCCGACCACAATTTGCAAATAGGCAATTAAGAAAAAAGCGATGGGAATTGATAGGGAATGGGCGAGGAAGTTAGTCATCCCACTAGGTAAAGGCCAGGATCTTAACCAGGTATTCACCAGCACAACAATTGTGCTTTCGCCAATCCATCCCAGCGCCAAACTAGAAAGGGTAATGCCTAACTGAGTGGTAGATAGTAGTCGGTCTATACTACGTTGTAGCATTTCGACAGCGATCGCTGGAATATCCCCAGCCTTAACTAACTGGTGAATACGCGATCGCCGCACGCTCACCATCGAAAATTCCGCCGTCACAAAAAAGGCATTTATGGCAATCAGTAGTAGCACTGACAACAACCGCAGCGCCACATCCGTCCAAATCAAATTAGGAAAACCACTCACTGCCAAAGCTCGTGTAAAACTCACGCCCTCCATTTAGGGGGAATAGGGAATAGGGAATGGGGAGGTAGGGGAGGTAGGGG
>NZ_JAAGOG010000322.1:0-6080 GCF_010747425.1 Nostoc sp. UIC 10630 | reverse complement strand
CCCCCCTTTTTAAGGGGGGTTAGGGGGGATCGAAACACTGTTAGACAACTTTATAAGACTTGTGTGTACACCGTAGCTTGTAAAGGGGGGAAACAAAAAATCCAGTTCCCTCCCCTTGTAAAGGGGAGGGTTAGGGTGGGGTAATTCGACTTGTGACTAATTAACCCTAATAGAATTAACCAAAATGCTGAATAATTGCGTCGGCAAATTCAGAACATTTTAAGGGTTCAACTGGTGGTTCTAGCAACCGGGCTAAATCGTAAGTCACTTGACTATTTGCGATCGCATCGCTTAAACCTTTCTTAATTAGGTCTGCGGCTTCTTGCCAACCCATAAATTCCAGCATCATCACACCAGACAAAATCACTGAACCCGGATTAATCCGATCTAAGCCGGCGTGTTTGGGTGCAGTGCCGTGGGTAGCTTCAAATATCGCACTAGAATCACCAATATTTGCCCCTGGTCCCATTCCCAATCCCCCAACAATGGCTGCGGCGGCATCAGACAAGTAATCGCCGTTCAAGTTCATCGTTGCCAAAATCGAATACTCATCCGGTCTGGTTTGGATTTGTTGAAAAATACTGTCAGCAATCCGGTCATTCACCAAAACTTTCTCTTTCCATTTGCCATCGCCGTGGGTTGCCCAAATGGTGTTAAGAACAGTTTCAACTTCCTTGACAACTTGCGCTTTCTTGTCTGGGGTAAGATTATCAAACCCAGGCTCAATCTGGCGGGCGTTTTCTTCCAAGGAAATATTCGGATTTTTTTCCTTGTTACTCAAAATCCAAGATTCTTGTTCAGTGACAGTTTCTTGACGGAATTCACTAGTTGCTAGTTCATAACCCCAATCGCGGAAAGCGCCTTCGGTGTACTTCATGATGTTGCCCTTATGCACCAAAGTCACCTGTTGCTTGTTTTTGGGCAATAGCAAAGCGTGTTTGATGGCACGTCTGACTAGGCGCTGGGAACCAGTTTTGCTGATGGGTTTGATGCCAATACCAGAATCAAGAGGAATGCGTTTTTTCCCGTGTTCTGGTGTGGCGGGGATTAGTTCTTCGTTAAGAATCTTAATTAAGCGATCGCCGATTTCGCTACCTTGTCGCCACTCAATGCCTAAATAAATATCTTCTGTATTTTCCCGATAAACAATTACATCCAGCTTTTCGGGATTTTTGTGGGGAGAGGGCGTACCTGCATAGTAACGGCAAGGACGCACACAGGCATACAAGTCAAAAATTTGCCTTAGTGCCACATTTAAAGAACGAATTCCTCCCCCAATGGGAGTAGTCAAAGGCCCTTTAATAGCTACACCATACTCTTCAATTGCTGTGAGAGTGTCTTGAGGTAAATACTGGTAAGTACCGTATAAATCGCAAGCTTCGTCACCAGCGTAAACCTTGAACCAGCTAATTTGACGCTGACCCTTATATGCTTTGGCTACCGCAGCATCAAGAACTTTCTGGGTAGCAGGCCAGATGTCGATACCTGTACCATCGCCACGAATAAAGGGGATAATTGGATTGTCCGGTACGATTGGTTCACCATTTTTGAAGGTGATCTTTGCTCCGGCTGCGGGGGGGGTAATCTTTTCGTACATCGTTCACACACTCCTAATTGATACGCTGCTAGTCAAAAAATCCTTATGTGGCAGGCTTGTATATTTTGCTATGTCTTTTGTTTACCAAGCCATAAGGCAAAGATTTTCCCCCTATTCCCCTTGTACATTATTTGGGGATTAAGTGTGGGATTCAGTGAAGCGATCGCAATTTTGTACGATTAAAAATAGTAAACTACTTTTCGCTATCAATACTTTTCCAAGGTGAAGCCCGATAGCTTACCGCTCTTTCACTGACCGTTAAAACGAGAATGGCATGACAGACCCAATGATTTTATCAGGCCCTGCAAATGACATCGACTCTCTCCGACAACCATTAATCGCCGGGTCTGAAAAAGTCCAACAACAGATAATCCCACAGTTAGCTGAGTTGGGTAATGAGGGATTAGACGTGTTGATGGAATTTTTACTGAAACGACGTGAGAACCCAGCGACTTGGATTGATGGCAAAGCTTACCAAGTCCTCTATAGCTCTGATGCACCTCAAGCCAAAGAATTTTTGCGCTCCTGTTTTCCTGAAGGAATTGTACCTCTAAAATCAGAGTGCGGGATTAACTACAATTCTTTGCAACAGCTACTTGCTGCTCAAGACTTTCAAGCAGCCGATCGCGTCACCATCGAAAAAATGTGTGAACTATCAGGACCAACGGCTGTACAACGAAAATGGTTGTACTTTACTGAGGTAGAAAATACCTCGGCTGTTGACTTACAAACCATTAACAACCTCTGGTTAGTCCACTCTGAGGGTAAATTTGGCTTTTCAGTGCAGCGAGAAATCTGGTTGAGTTTGGGTAAAAATTGGGAGAATTTCTGGCCGAAAATTGGCTGGAAAGAAGGTAATAATTGGACGCGATACCCTAACAGCTTTACCTGGGATTTGAGTGCGCCTAGAGGTCACTTACCCCTCTCTAATCAGCTGCGGGGGGTAAGAGTCTTTGCTTCTTTACTCTCTCACCCTGCTTGGTCGAAGAATCCAGAAAAATGATTTTGAGTCTACGGACAAATAGATTATGATCAATCCCACCAACCGAGAATTCTACGTCATCATTGAACGGGATGAAGATGGCTACTATGTCGGAGAAGTACCTCAGCTACAAGCCTGTTACAGTCAAGGAGAAACAATTGATGAGTTGATGGCTAACATGAAAGAAGTAATTGAACTTTGTTTAGAAACAACAAGTGATGAAAAAATACCAGAATTTATAGGTATTTAAAAGGTAGTAATTTAATGCCGAAACTACCAGTTTTAACAGGTAAAACAGTTATTAACGCCCTTGAGAAAATAGGATTTCAGGCGGTGCGTCAAAAAGGCTCTCATGTACAAATGCAACATGAAGATGGGCGGTTAGTAACTATTCCTGTTCATGCTGGTAAAACAATAGGCAAAGGATTACTACGCGATATTGAACTTACAAGGGAATTTATAGGTTTGCTGGAATAATAGAGTTGGGAGTTTTCTACCAATCCCAAACAGAAAATATCAAATCAGATAATGGCAAATGTTCGTCTAGAAGATATTAAACGTAGATTTAATAATGTCACCGCGATCGAGGATATTACCTTTGAAATTCCTGATGGCGAGTTTTGGGTTTTAGTTGGCCCATCAGGTTGTGGTAAATCTACAATTTTGCGAACGATCGCAGGTTTAGAAACCGCCACATCAGGTAAACTCTTTATTGGCGATCGCTTGGTGAATAATATCCCAGCCAGACAAAGAGATGTAGCGATGGTGTTCCAAAACTATGCTCTCTATCCTCACATGAGTGTGGCAGAAAACATCGGCTTTGGCTTGCAAATGCGGAAGGTTGACCGGAAAATCATTCAAGAAAGGGTGATGAATGTGGCGCGATCGCTTTCTCTGGATCATTTGCTGGATCGTAAGCCCAAACAACTTTCTGGGGGACAGCAACAACGGGTAGCATTAGGGAGAGCGATCGCTCGTGAACCCCAAGTTTTTTTACTTGATGAACCTTTATCTAATTTAGATGCCCAATTACGCGACGATACAAGGGCAGAATTAAAACAGTTACATCAAGAATTAGGAATTACCACAATTTACGTCACCCACGATCAAGTTGAAGCAATGACTTTGGCTGATAAAATAGTCGTGCTAAATCGTGGGCGAATTCAACAAATTGGTGATCCCCAAACTATTTATGCAAGTCCTGCTAATCAAATGGTGGCAAGTTTTTTAGGCAGTCCGCCAATGAATATTTTGCCTGCAATCTATCACAATAACGGTTTTGATGTGAGTGGGCAGTTATTAACGATTCCAGCAGTTGTAAAAGAAAAATTACAGTTGCGTCAAGGACACAGTTATGATTTGGGGATTCGTCCAGAGCATATTTTTATTAACGAACCGCCCTCCGGGTTCACAGTCGCCTACGGCGGGAAACCCGCCTACAGCGCTGATTCACCAAGTCGCCAAGAGCGCCAAGAAGAAAATGAGAGTTACCTGATTGTGGAAGTTAAGGTGGTGGAACCTTTGGGAAGGGAAACTTTGATTCGTGCTGGTTTACCTGGTTCGGCGGTGGTGTTGAATATTCAGGTGGGCGCAGATGTGCGTCCGCGTCCAGGCGATCGCCTTTCTCTACAACTTGATTTAAATCACTTGTTTGTATTTGATCCCAAAACTGGTGACAGAATTTTATAAATAGTTTCTTAAACTGCCAGAAATACTCACAATTCCCAATTTTTTGTAGCCAAAATCTAAGAAAATAAAAACTGCAATAGAGACTTAATTGATTAGCTGCAAAAAGTTATATGGCTATTAATCGACGCAATTTCTTGTTTTTACTTACAGCAGGCGCGGGTGCTTTTACATTAGATGCTTGTGCATCGGCAGAGAAATCTCCAAATGGAAATACTGCAACTCCTGAAACAACACCAAATACAACACTAAATAAAACATCAGATAAAACAGGTGCTATCCAACTACCGCCTTTAGCTTACGCCTACGAAGCACTTGAACCACACATTGATGCTAAAACGATGCAGTTTCACCATGATAAACACCACGCAACTTATGTAAAAAACTTGAATGCAGCATTAGCTAAACACCCAGAACTCAAAGGCAAAACTGTTGAAGAACTGTTGCAAAAACTTGACAGTGTACCACAGGATATTCGCAGAACAGTACGCAATAATGGCGGTGGTCATGTGAACCACTCAATGTTCTGGGAAATTATGAAGCCAAAAGGTGGGGGAGAGCCAACAGGAAATATAGCCTCCGCAATTAATCAAAGTTTTGGCTCTTTTGCAGCTTTCAAAAAACAGTTTAACGAAGCTGGTGCTAGTCGTTTTGGTAGTGGTTGGGTTTGGCTAGTGCGTAATAAAGGTGGCAAGTTAGAAGTGACAACTACAGCTAACCAAGATAGTCCCTTAAGTGCAGGTAAATATCCCATTTTAGGTAATGACGTATGGGAACACGCATATTATCTCAATTACCAGAATCGCCGCGCCGATTATTTAGATGCTTGGTGGAATGTGGTTAATTGGGATGAGATTAACAAGCGTTTTGCAGCAGCCAGTAAACTTGCATAAACATTGGGATATTGATATTCCACTCCTGTCAAAGTAATTCATAATTACAACCAGTGGAAACTTGCACTCTTTCTAATTACGAATTACGAATTACCAATTAGTCAAAGAGGCTTTTGAGTAGGTACACCAATAGAACGGGGAAACTGAACTGGTGTGGTGGCTACCTTACGCAAATACACACAGTGCCGGATGCTGTGACTCAAGGGTGTTGTAAATTGTTCGATTGATTCAATAACGCCACCCAACAGCTTCACAGCATTCTGCAAAGCTGTTGTTTCATCCTTTGTCCAATTACCGCGATAAATTATGGCTAAACCTCCCTGTTTGAGCAGTGGTAGGGTATATTCTGCACAAACAGAAACTGCCCCTACAGCACGGATCAGTGCAATATCATAAGCCTTTCGATGCTGAGAATGCTGACCGATTTCCTCAGCCCTACCAACAAGAGTTTTAGCATTAGTAAGGGCAAGTTCAGATAATAGATTGTCGAGAAAAGTAATTTTTTTCTGAGTTGAATCAAGAAGAGTAATTGTGCAATTAGGTACTGTAATTGCCACTGGAACACCCGGAAAACCTGCACCTGTACCAATATCGATGATAGTGGGAGAAGCCAGGGGTAAATTTCCTGATAATACGGGTAGAATTCCTCGTAGAGAATCCCAGAGATGTTTTTCCCAAAACTCTTGGGGGTCAGTAATGCGAGTTAAATTTAGTTGACGATTACCTTCTAGGATTAACTCATAAAGCCTTTGGAATTGCCCTTGCTGTTGGACAGTTGGTTGCCAATTCAGAGTTTGCTGCCAGATTTCTGCCATCTCAGGCAATAAGTTAGTCATTTGTCATTTGTCATTTGTCATTTGTCATTTGGGATAGGGCATTGGGTATTCTTTTTTCTCCAGTCCCCAGTCCCCAATCCCCAATC
>NZ_JAAGOG010000019.1:0-69287 GCF_010747425.1 Nostoc sp. UIC 10630 | reverse complement strand
CCCCATTCCCCATTCCCCATTCTGATGTACGATAACGGTGGCGACAAAATTGCAAATAAATGTAAAGAATATATATAGATATTAAAAAAGTAGATTTAGTCAATCACGTTATTTCACTTAGGTAGCTTCATGTCCATGACCACGATCGCCCCTGAACAGGTTAACAGCATCGTTTGGAATCAGCATAACGATCCCTTTGAAATACTAGGTTCTCATCCCATAGAACAAGACGGCAAAACTGTCTGGGCTGTGCGGGCCTACTTACCAAATGCAAGTGCAGTATGGGTCGTTCTTCCTGAACAACGGAAAGAATACCCAATGCAAACAGTGCATCATCCTCACTTTTTTGAATGCACTATTGAAACCGCAGAACTGGCAAACTACCAGTTACGGATTAAAGAAGGGGAACATGAGCGTGTTACTTATGATCCTTACGCCTTCCGTTCTCCTAATTTGACAGATTTTGATTTGCATTTGTTTAGTGAAGGCAACCATCACCGAATATACGAAAAACTGGGAGCGCACACCACGGAAATAGGCGGCGTTAAGGGCGTTTATTTTGCAGTTTGGGCACCCAATGCTCGCAACGTTTCATTGTTGGGAGATTTCAACCTCTGGGATGGGCGCAAACACCAAATGCGTAAAGGGCCAACCGGGGTTTGGGAATTGTTTATTCCTGAAATCGGTGTGGGAGAGCATTACAAATATGAAATCAAAAATTTTGAAGGACACATTTACGAAAAATCCGATCCCTACGGTTTCCAGCAAGAACCCCGCCCGAAAACGGCATCTATTGTCACTGATTTAGATGCTTACAGTTGGGATGACGAAAGCTGGATGGAAAAGCGGCGGCACACTGACCCCCTTACCCAGCCCGTCTCAGTTTATGAAGTGCATTTAGGGTCTTGGTTACACGCTTCGAGTGCCGAACCGGCTAAACTGCCAAATGGTGAAACTGAACCAGTAGTTATCGTTTCGGAACTTAAGCCGGGCGCACGTTTCCTTACCTATCGGGAACTAGCTGACCGACTGATTCCTTATGTCAAAGAATTGGGATACACCCATATAGAAATGTTGCCCATTGCGGAGCATCCCTTTGATGGTTCTTGGGGTTATCAAGTAACTGGGTACTATGCCCCTACTTCTCGTTTTGGCACCCCCGAAGATTTCATGTATTTTGTTGACAAATGTCACCAAAATGATATAGGGGTAATTGTGGATTGGGTTCCGGGTCACTTCCCCAAAGATGGACATGGTTTAGCTTTCTTTGATGGTAGCCATCTCTACGAACACGCTGACCCCCGCAAAGGTGAACACAAAGAATGGGGTACTTTGGTGTTCAATTATGGTCGCCATGAAGTTAGTAATTTCCTAGCAGCTAATGCCCTCTTCTGGTTCGACAAGTATCACATTGACGGGATTCGTGTGGATGCTGTTGCCTCAATGCTCTATAACGACTATTGTCGCAAACCAGGAGAATGGTTGCCCAACCAGTACGGCGGCAGAGAAAACCTAGAAGCAGCAGATTTTCTGCGTCAGGTTAATCACATTATCTTTAGTTATTTCCCCGGTATTCTCTCAATTGCTGAAGAATCTACTTCCTGGCCAATGGTATCTTGGCCCACCTACACAGGCGGACTGGGCTTTAACTTGAAATGGAATATGGGCTGGATGCACGATATGCTGGATTACTTCAGCATGGACCCTTGGTTCCGCCAGTTCCACCAAAACAATATCACCTTTAGTATGTGGTACAACCACAGTGAGAACTTCATGCTGGCTCTATCCCACGATGAAGTGGTGCATGGCAAGAGCAATATCATCGGTAAAATGCCGGGGGATACATGGCAGAAGTTAGCTAATATCCGTTGTTTATTTAGCTATATGTTTGCTCACCCAGGTAAGAAAACCATGTTTATGAGTATGGAGTTTGGGCAGTGGAGTGAGTGGAATGCTTGGGCAGATTTGGAGTGGCATTTATTGCAGCATGAAGCCCACCAACAGTTAAAAACGTTTTTCCGGGAATTGAACCATCTCTACCGTTCTGAGCCTGTTTTGTACACCCAGGATTTTGCTGAACCGGGGTTTGAGTGGATTGATTGTAGTGATAATCGCCATAGTGTAGTTTCCTTCATCCGTCGTGACAAGGATTCTGATGATTTTGTGATCGTGGTTTGCAATTTTACACCGCAACCCCATTCTCACTACCGCATCGGTGTACCGCAAAAGGGATTTTATACTGAGTTATTCAATAGTGATGCACGCCAATATGGCGGCAGTAACATGGGTAACTTAGGCGGGAAGTGGACGGATGATTGGTCTTTGCACAGTCGTCCCTGTTCGCTAGATTTGTGTTTGCCACCTTTAGGTGTGTTGATTCTCAAGTTAGATAAGAAGAAGACTGCTGAGGTAATTGGATAACAATTTTGGGTGGGCGATGCCCACCCAATCTTGATGTTTTATCGAGTGGTTATAAAATTTTTGCCATTTTCTCATTCCCTGCCTGACAAGCAGAGAATGAGAGAAAACTAACTTGCTGCTATATTGCCCCAACCTATGTAGGGTAATTTTGCAGCTGTTGTCCGAACTTGGCTAGCATTCGCCACCAATTGACCGCAAGCATCCCAAGTCCCAGAAATAAATGTGCTTCTTGTACCTTCACTGATCGCAACTTGAGCAGTATAATCATCAATTTGCACTTGCAAAGTTTCCAGATTCACTGTTACGGCCGCTTGAGAATTGGCAGCTACTAACTCTTGCAGTTGTTTAACAGTAACAGCGTCGGCTGTCAGACAAGGTATACCCATTGCCACACAGTTACCGAAAAAGATTTCTGCGAAGCTTTCACCTATTAAAGCTTGGATTCCCCATTTTGCGATCGCTTGGGGTGCGTGTTCCCGTGATGAACCACAGCCAAAGTTACGGTTGACTATCAAAATATTTGCGCCTTGATATTGCGGTTGGTCAAAGGCATGTTCACCTTTAAGTGCTGTCCGGTCATCAATAAATGCGCCTTCACCTAAACCATCAAAGGTAACGGCTTTTAAATATCGCGCGGGAATGATGCGATCAGTGTCTATATCATTGCCCACTAAAGGTATACCGCGCCCTGAAACTGTTTTAACTTCACTCACCATAATTTTTATAAGAAACGTAGACACGAAGTGGCTTCCCGCAGGGTACCGCAAAAAACGCAAAGGACACAAAGAAAGAAAAGTTTAAGAGATTTCTCTATATTAGGAAGTGGGGTTACAGTAACTCGCGCACATCAGAGACTTCGCCTTTAATCGCAGCTGTGGCAACCATCGCCGGACTCATTAACAATGTCCGACCAGAAGAGGAACCTTGTCTGCCTTTAAAGTTGCGGTTGGAGGAAGAGGCGCTGATTTGTCTTCCTTGCAGCTTATCGGGGTTCATGGCCAGACACATGGAACATCCCGGTTCACGCCATTCAAATCCAGCTTCCTGAAAGATTTTATCCAGTCCTTCAGTTTCCGCCTCTTGTTTTACCCTTTCAGAACCGGGGACAACAAAGGCTTTGATTCCCTCTGCAACATGGCGACCTTTGGCGATTTTCGCCGCTTCCCGTAAATCACTAATTCTGCCGTTGGTGCAACTACCAATAAAGCAGACATCTATTTTGGTACCCTTGATGGGTTGACCGGGATATAAATCCATGTAGCGGTAAGCTTCTTCGGCAATAAATCGGTCTTCTTCGAGCAGTTCTTCTGGTTGAGGCACTAACTGGTTGACACCGATACCTTGACCAGGAGTAATCCCCCAGGTGACAGTGGGAGAAATTTCAGCAGCGTCGAATACGACTACATCATCGTACTGGGCATTAGCATCGCTCTTGATGGAATCCCACCAAGCCACTGCTTTATCCCAATCTGCATTTTTGGGAGCAAAATCTCTGTCTTTGAGGTAATCGTAGGTGACTTGATCTGGATTGACATAGCCGCATCTAGCACCGCCTTCGATCGCCATATTGCAGACAGTCATCCTCTCTTCCATATTCATTTGTTCAAATGTCGTACCTGCAAATTCGTAGCCATAACCCACACCACCTTTAACGCCAAGGGTGCGGATGATATGCAGTATGACATCTTTGGCGTAAACTCCTGGGTTCAGGTTGCCGTTAACTTCAATTTTGCGGACTTTTAGTTTTGAGAGAGCGAGGGTTTGGGAAGCGAGAACATCCCGGACTTGACTAGTACCGATACCAAATGCGATCGCACCAAATGCCCCATGACTGGAAGTATGGCTATCTCCACAAGCGATCGTCATTCCTGGTTGAGTCAGTCCGAGTTCTGGAGCGATGACATGAACTATACCCTGACTACCAGAACCGATGTTGTAAAAAGTTATATTATTTTCTTGGCAGTTATTTTCGAGCGCCTGAATCATCTCCTCTGCCAAACTATCAACAAAAGGACGTGCCTGATTTTCTGTCGGCACAATATGATCGACTGTGGCAACAGTCCGCTCTGGAAACAGTACTTTTAGACCCCTCTCGCGTAACATAGCAAAGGCCTGGGGACTGGTGACTTCATGAATTAGGTGAAGCCCGATAAATAGTTGCGTCAGCCCAGAGGGAAGTGTACCAACGGTGTGTAAGTCCCAAACTTTATCAAACAGGGTACCTTTGCTCATACGTAAATTAATATTTCAAGAGTCCGGTCTTAAATAGTATCAAAAAATAGTCTAATTTTTTCTAGATCGCTTCATAATATTAGTGACATTTTTGCACTCTTATTCCTCTGTGTCGCGCCAGATGCGACAACGGGAAGGCAGTCCGTTTCCTTTGGGTAGGCAATGTCCGCTTTTAGTCTTCCGTAACTCATCCGTAAGTCCTAACTAATATTTAAAGCCTCCATCCCGAAGAGATGCGATGTTACGGGTATCCTGGTGATGCCCAGTGTGGAATGCTGGTAATAAAGTTGCTAAAACTACGCTTGTAGTAGAAATTGCCTGATTTTGCTCCTTTACATTACTTTAGAGACAGTGTTTGAAAACTCAGCTTAATTCTTCTAGTAGAGGAGAGAGCTAATTAAAAAGCCATATACTGCAATTACCAAGCAATAGTTTGATCGGCTCCTAATTAAAGACCTATTAGGAGCTTTTTTTAATTGATATTTTTTAAGTGATTATCTACCTGTAGGGGCGGTATATATAGAAAATCGTAGTTGCAATTAAACTATTCCTTATGGATATTAATTATTGATTCTGATGGTAGATGGATTCAAAAGATCAAGATTGATAATATGTATTCGTTGAGTAAAAAACCTTTACCGAATTAATAACAATGAATATTCTTGCTTGGATTGTTTTAGGTCTAATTGCTGGTGCGATCGCTAAAGCTATCTACCCCGGTCATCAAGGTGGCGGTATTCTAGGAACAATTTTATTAGGAATTATCGGCGCGTTTGTTGGTGGTAGTCTTGGAGTGTTTTTCAGTACAGGAACGTTAAGTTTAGCAGCACCGACTCTCAGCATTCCGGGTATTGCAGTAGCAGTTCTTGGTGCAATCGTTGCAGTTTTCCTGTGGAATCTATTAACAAATCGCAGTGCGGTATAGAAGCATAATTGCTGACAATAACTGAAGGTAATTTAGCAAATTTATTTAACTATCGTGAATTAAATCAAAAAAATAGCACTAGCCTAATCATAGGTTGGTGCTATTTTTTAACTTTTAATCAATCAAAATTTGTAAGAATTTAATGGTGTGCGATCGCTGTTAGCATCGCATATTAGAGACTTGCTATTCAAAAAAATATGCTGTTTTGTAGGCGAGCCAGTGCATTACGCTGAAGCAATCCGCACAAGAGGCAGGTTTCGCCCCTGAGAAACTGCTATTAGCGTAATGCTTTTCCGCCACTAATCCCCGTCACCCGGTTTAGACAAAAAAGAAACACCTATAAAATAGCCTCAAATCTATATACAGATAGGGTTTAACATCATTTTGTTTGGTTTTTTGATATATCCAGGTTCGATAAAAAAATTATATGCATTCAAATATTACTGTTTTTAGTGGGAAAACTAAGTTTATTCGAAGTGCAATCTACTACACCACTAACGCAGGTATATATGAGCGCGGTTAAACTTCAGGCTAATGATTGTCCTATCTCTAAAATATTTAGCAACGATTTTATCTTCACTATTCCTTTATATCAGCGCCCCTATGCCTGGACAACGGAGCAAGCAGGAGAACTGCTTGAAGATTTGGTCACTGCGTTGGGAGATAGTGACGATAAAATTGATGATATAAACCCGTATTTTTTAGGAAATATTGTACTCATCAAAGGAGATAAACCAGATGCCCAAGTCGTGGATGGTCAACAGCGTTTGACTACACTTACTGTATTGCTGGCTGCTTTACGGGCATCAGTTTCCAAAGAAAACATACATATATTAACAAAATATCTTTATCAAGAAGATGATTTTGATCCTAATGATAACGTTTATCGTTTGACTGTGCGTGAGCGAGATGCACAGTTTTTCAAGGAATATATTCAGGATGAAGGCGGTATTGATAAGCTGAAAAATTTACATACTGCTAAACTATCAGATAGTCGTAAAAATTTCAAAGAAAATACATTATTGTTTGTAAAACGCTTACAAAGCTTTACTAATAGTCAGCTTCTACGGCTTACTCAATTTATCCTTAAAAGATGTTTCTTAGTAGTAGTTTCTACTCCAGATATTGATTCTGCATACAGAATATTTTCTGTCATTAATAATCGAGGCATGGATTTGTCTCATGCTGATATTTTGAAAGCAGAAATTATCGGCAAGATTTCCCTTGAACAGCAGGAAAAATACAGTGCTAAGTGGGAAGAAATGGAAGAGAGACTAGGACGTGATATATTCAAGAGCCTATTTTCTCACATCAGAATGATTCATGTAAAATCCAAGCCGCGTGAAAGTATACTTAAGGAATTCCTGAATGACATTAAACCAATTAATACACCTCAACAGTTAATTGATAAAATACTAATTCCTTATGCTGAGGCTTTTTATGAGATTAATAATCTAGCCTATCACAGTGATATCTTAGGAGAAGAAGTAAATCAAAAGTTTAGATGGTTACACTTGATTGATAATTCTGATTGGATACCTCCAGCTATTTTATATCTCTCTCGCAATTACAATAATCCTGAATTGTTATTACGGTTTTTTACAGATTTAGATCGCCTAGCTTCAGGTCTAATGATTCAACGGAATAATATTAATGAACGCATAGAACGTTACGGCAAATTACTATATTCTATCGAGATTGGAGAAGATTTGTACGTACCTGATTCACCTCTGCAACTGAAACCTGAAGAACAGGCACGTATTATCAAAATCCTAAATGATGACCTTTATTTAATTAGAAAAATTCGACTTTATGTTTTACTACGTTTAGATGCTGCACTCTCAGAAGGAAAAGCTTCATATAACTTCTGTAATATTAGTGTTGAGCATGTACTACCTCAAAATCCAACTTCTGATAGTATGTGGGTACAATCATTTGCTAGCCAGGAAGAACGTGATAAATATGTCCATCGTATGGGAAATTTAGTCTTACTCTCTTCCTCGAAAAACGCTCAAGCGCAAAACTATGACTTTGACCTGAAAAAGCAGAAGTATTTCACAACAAAATCAGGCATTTGTAATTTTGCGCTAACGACACAAGTGTTAATGGAAAAAGAATGGACACCTGAAGTTATCAACAAGCGGCAGCAACAGCTAATTCATCAGCTAAAAGAAGTTTGGCGTTTACAGTAGTAGGTTGGCTAGGTGTGTAGATGCGTAGCTACCCATAGAGGTACGATGACCTAAATCTACGCACTTACAATCTAAAAAAGTAGTATTTTTGACAAAAATTGGTTAGTAAATTAATTTTTGATTTAAATAAGTATAAATACGTTCAAATCTACAGATTTTATGAAATTTTCAATAAGTTGCACTCGTCATTACACACAAAACGATGATGTTTCGTTAAGCTGTAAGCGCTATGATTAGAGTTTATTGAACGTCTTATGCACTGGTTATTATCTGGGCCGTTGAGTAGAGAAGAATTGACGGTTAAGATTGTAGGGTTGCCTGCATCATTACAAGGTAAGAAGCTGGTGCAGTTGTCAGATTTTCATTACGATGGTTTGCGGCTGTCGGAAGAGATGCTAGAAAAAGCGATCGCAGTTACTAATGAAGCTAAAGCAGATTTAATTTTATTAACTGGTGACTACGTAACTGACGATCCAGCACCGATTCACCAACTGATACTTAGACTCAAACATCTGCAAAGTCACAGTGGTATCTATGCTATTCTTGGCAATCACGATATACATTACAAAAACGCAAAAACAGAAGTTACCGATGCCTTTACTAGCATTGGAATTCACGTCCTTTGGAACGAAATTGCCTATCCACTAGGAAAAGAATTACCATTGGTCGGACTAGCTGATTATTGGTCGCGGGAATTCTACCCTGCACCCGTGATGAATCAACTAAATCCCGACACACCACGCATCGTTTTATCCCACAACCCAGATACTGCAGAAATACTGCAAGCATGGCGAGTTGACTTACAATTATCTGGTCATACTCACGGTGGTCAAATCGTGATTCCCGGAATTGGCCCTGCAATGTTTTTTTATGAAAAGCTTGCAAAAAAAATACCTAAAAAAGTGCAGCGTCGATTTCCATTGTTGCAAGAAAATGTTTCTGTAGTCAGACATTGGGAATGGGCACAGGGTTTCCATCAGCTGGGAAAAAATCAGCTATATGTCAATCGTGGTTTGGGAACTTACCTCCCAGGACGCTTATTTTGCCGCCCGGAAGTTACTATAATCACGCTACAGGGTGAGTAAGTAATCCAAATGTCTAAATTCCAGAATGGAATCACAGCAGGTATTCTGGCTAATCAGTACCTGTAGATTTGAGTGAGTCCTGCTTAGTTTAGTCTCAGGATTTAAATCAATTCGTTAATTTTATCTTGAGTATGTGACATAAATTATTGCAGTTTCTCAAGTTACATTTTGATTTTTGGTAAGCTGTAAGCGCTGGTATGAGGAGTATCGGTTGCCTTATGCATTGGTTGTTTACGGGACATTTAAGAGTAGATAAAATCACGGTTAAGATTGCGGAACTTCCAGCATCTTTACAAGGTACAACGCTAGTGCAGTTGTCAGATTTTCACTACGATGGTTTGCGCTTGTCAGAAGAAATGTTAGAAAAAGCGATCGCACTTACTAACGAAGCCGAACCGGATTTGATTCTATTAACTGGTGACTATGTAACTGATGATCCGACACCAATTCACCAATTGGTGCATCGACTCAAACATTTGCAAAGTCGCTGTGGTATCTACGCTGTACTGGGTAATCATGATATCTACTACAGTCATTCAAAAGCAGAAGTTACACAGGCTTTAACTAGCATTGGGGTGCATGTGCTTTGGAATGAAATCGCCTATCCACTAGGAAAAGAATTAGCATTTGTAGGACTAGCTGATTATTGGTCGCGGGAATTCTACCCTGCACCTGTGATGAATCAACTAGACTCTGTTACACCCCGCATCGTTTTATCCCATAATCCAGATACAGCCAAGATACTGCAACAATGGCGTGTAGATTTGCAACTATCGGGTCATACCCACGGCGGTCACATCGTAATCCCTGGCATTGGCCCTTTAGTATTCCATTATAAAAAGCTACTCAAAAAAATTCCCAGAAAATTAAGGTGTTGGGTAACGTTTTTACTAGGAGACTGTTCTAAAGTCGTCCGGTATTGGGAGTGGGCGCAAGGGTTTCACAAGGTGCAAGAAAATCAACTATATGTTAACCGGGGTTTAGGAACTTATAAACCAGGACGTTTATTTTGTCCGCCAGAAGTGACTGTAATTACCTTAGTTAGTCATTAGTCATTAGTCATTGGTCATTGGTCTAAATAACCCTCTCCTAAGAAGAGAAGAGATAAATAACAAAGGACAAAGGACAAAGGACAAAGGACAAAGGACAAAAATACATAACACTCAAAGCAGAAACCGCCGGAAGCTACGATGGATAAATATCAGCAGCTTGGGGCGGTTTCTTGAAGATTAGAGAATTCAGAAGTAAGTAACTCAACTAAGGTGGACAGTATTCGCGATCGCTATACTCAGAATTGCACATCCTAACATTCCAACTAGGCAGGCATTTTCTGGCAGTGCGTTTTCAAACCTCCAAAAGAACTCATTGAACTTAAACCAAAACACATTCAATGGATGTTACAACTCCAGAGCGATCGCAAGAATATTAGAGCAGGAGGCACAGGCTCTAACTTGAAAGTTTTGATTAACTTTTAACCTGTTTGTACCTTGCTCTTAATCTAGCATGGTGTTTGTTTAGCTACAAGATACGTTTACCAAACTTGAACACCATTAATTTATCGCAACAATTCCGAAATCTTTCTTAAGAATATCCCACTTGTTAGATGTTGGCGTTAATGCCAGCATTATCAAGTGGGCTAGAAGTTCAGAAGCCGTTATTGAGCAGAGCCGCCTGTTGTAGCATCATTTGCGGTAGAAGAACCATTATTAGATGTACTGTTTGACTGGTCTACTCCTTGAGGTGGAATGGTTTTAGAGGTATCGCCTTTCGTACCTGGAGTGGAAGTAGGAGTATTAGTAGTTGGACTCGTCGCTGGACTTTGTGTTGCTTTCGGGGCTGGCTGAGTTACAGAAGGTGCTTTTTCTGCCGCAGACTGTTGGGGTGGAATAGTAATGTTAATATCCGGTTGGCGAGGTGCAGATGGAGGTGTAACCTGCTGTTGTGGAACAGGGACAGGAACAGGTACTTCTCTAATTCTTTCGATTATCTTCGTTTGTGGTTGAGGAGGAGGAGTTGGACTACTATTACTCGGTACAGGAACCACGACCGGCACAGTAGTGTCAACCGCAGCGTTATTACGTTGGTTGAAGTACCAGACCCCACCTATAATCAAACTGACTACAGAAGTAACAATAATACCCAACAGCAAACCACGGCTAGCATTTTCATTGTCACGCTCGGCTAAATCAGCTTGTTGGTAACTACGCTCGGTATTTCGACCTTGTACGTAACCGTTAGTGTAAGAGTTAGGATTAGCTGTACTGTTCTTGACTGTTTCTGTAGTTCGCGTCAAGTCAGTGTGAATATTACCATTAGTATCAGTGTAAGATTCTTGCTTAATTTCACTGTTTTTGCTTTCGCGTTCATTGGGAATAGACATAACTATTGATTTCACTCCTCGATATGATATTGACAAACTAAAGCTTTGTAAGAGAAAGAGGTTTTAATGAGTTTAAAAATCTATGTTGCTGATAAATATTGAGTTTTATTTATTACCCAACTGTTGGTTAATGCCAGAATAACCTCTGAGATCGGACAAGTGGCTCTATCTATAGGAAGTTAATACTTTATCTAGAGAAAGAGTATCCCAAAGATGGATGTTATTAAACTGTCAGATGATGGATTGATAAAAAATCTAGTAAATTACTGAAATCATCTAAATTTTTAATTTGTGTTTAGATATCGCATCGCCAAAGTTTAATTGTCATATCTCGACTACCACTAGCTAGGGTTTTGCTATCGGGACTGAAAGCGACGGAGTTAACCCAATCAGAATGGTTATTCAAAGTGTAAAGTTCTTGTCCCGTGTTAACATCCCATAGCTTTACACTGTGATCTGCACTGTAGTTAGGGTTGAGACGAATCGCTTGGGTAAAGTCTTCAATTGCTTCAGTATATTTTCCTTTTTGAGCTTTCTCCATCCCCAGTTTGTAGAAACTTTCAGCATTAGATGGAGTGAAATCAATTTTGATAGAAGTGGAAGCAGATTGATTTGTCTCATCTGGCTGATAAGACTTTAACCTTGCATAGGCTTGATTGATTTCTTTAATTTTTTCTTCCGCTTCTAACTTTTGCTGCGGTTCAATAAAACAATCTGGATGCCAAGTTTTAGCCATCTGACGGTAAGCTTGCTTGACCTCATCAACAGATGCACCTGGTTTCAACCCAAGAATATTGTAAACATGATTTATATCAAAGCGTAGACGTTTCGGCTTGTCGTTAGACATCACTCATACTAGAAAATCAGCAGCAAATCCAACTCTACTTAGTATTACCTGGTACAGGTAATATCTAACTCAAGATACGGTGTCGCCGTCTGAAGCGTCTTAAACTATATTCGCTTCTCATCTCCAACGCCGATTTAGCCGCAATATCTTTTTAATCCCCTGACAAAATCTTTCTAGCAGAGGTCTAGGTTTGGATACATATCTAGGCGATCGCACTCTTCTTGTAGCACCAGGATTTTTTAACCCTTGTTCTATTTGTGCAGCTTTATTCAAATCTGAAGCGGCTCTATATTCGTATCCAAGTTGGGAGCAAACTAGCCCACGATATTTATATGCGTCAACATAGTGAGGATTAAGACGAATTGCATGGGTAAAATCTGCGATCGCATCCTCATATCTTCCTTCCGTGGCATTCTCTACGCCTAAAGTATAGAAAGCTTCTGCATCCCAACGATTGACAGATATTTTTGTGGGATTTTTAGGCGAAGATGAAGAGGGATTTTCTGAAATGGGAGGCTCGGATGAACTTTCTGATTTGAGCTTGTTGTAAGCTACGTTAATTAATTTGATTTTTTCCTCAGCTTCCTGTTTTTGCTTTGGATCGAAAAAGCGATCAGGATGCCAAATTTTTACCAGTTTACGGTAAGTTCGCTTCACCTGTGCTTGAGACGCACCGGGTTCTAGCCCAAGAATTTCATAAGCATCATTGATATCGAAGCGTAGACGTTTCGGCTTGTCGTTAGACATCGCGCATACTGAAAAAATCGGCAACTACATACTATGTTAACTATTCCCCTCAATTTCCTCCAATCAACCCAAACGCCCCATTCTGGTTATCACTGGGATGGCGGTAGTCGCCGCTTTTTTGAAGGTTGGTATTACCGCGTCACTTTACCGGAAATTGGGCAAACATTCGCCTTTATGTACTCCATCGAAGACCCCATCGGCGGTAAATCCCACAGTGGCGGTGCAGCCCAAGTTCTCGGCCCGGATGATGAGTATTTATGCCGTACTTTTCCTGATGTGAAGAAATTTTGGGGTAGTCGGGATGTTTTGGGTTTAGGCCATTGGGGTAAAACAGATTTACAAATTGCTCCTCTGTACCTTTTAGCAGCAGAGTTTGAGCATCATGTTCAAGAAGGATATCAAGCCACAGCCAACTTGAATCAGGGAATAATTAGCGAACCTGCAACCAATAATTATTGCCGTTGGGAGTATGAAATTCAACCAGTATACGGTTGGGGTAATAAAAATAGCATTCAGCAATCAACCGCCGGCTGGCTGTCATTCTCACAGATTTTTGAACCTGGATGGCAGATTTTGATGGCTCACGGTTTAGCCAGTGGAAAAATTGACTGGAATGGCAAAATCTACGAATTCACTAACGCCCCAGCTTATGGAGAGAAAAATTGGGGTGGTGCTTTTCCTCAAAAATGGTTTTGGCTAAATTGTAATTGCTTTGAAGGCGAACCCGACTTAGCATTAACTGCTGGCGGTGGAAGGCGGGGTGTGCTGTGGTGGATGGAATCTGTAGCAATGATTGGGTTGCACTATCAAGGCAAGTTTTATGAATTCGTTCCCTGGAATTCCCAAGTAGATTGGGAAATTCAACCCTGGGGTAGATGGCAAATGAAAGCTACAAATTCTAATTATGAAATTGAATTGACAGGAACCACAGATTTAGCTGGTACACCTCTGCGTGCGCCCACAGAGGATGGTTTAAGATACTGTTGCAAAGACACCATGCAAGGAAAGTTAAATTTAGAGTTACGAGAACTAAATGGGAGAAAATCTAAAGTAATCTTGAAAGCAGAAAGTTTTCTTTGTGGTTTAGAAGTAGGCGGCGGCTCTTGGGATAATGTTTGGCAGTCTCGGTAAAAGTACTGCTATAATTATATATGCTTCATAGTTGGGGTTGTAGCTCAGTTGGATAGAGCGGACGCCTCCTAAGCGTCAGGTCGTGCGTTCGAGCCGCACCAGTCCCGTAACCAAAGAAATCCCTAAGACCTTAACTAATAGCAGGTAATAGGGATTTTATTTTTACCGTAGTAGCTGGAAAAGAGTACTGCATAACAATTTTGCTCACTCATGTCTCCAAAAAATCCCTATTGACACCATATCAATAGTACTGAGTTAAGCCAGCGATCGCTCCTCCAACACTAAGAGTGATCGCGCATTAAACTAGTGACAAGAAGACGACTATAATAAATTTCTTCATTGCTAATCAGCGACTCATTGCAAAAATCTGTTCAGCCGTTAAGGGAATGTTCCCAAACAATCTAGAATCAATTCGATCCTGCCCTCGAAAAATCTTTGGGGGTAAATACTCTCCATCTTCAAGTTGATAGACTGTAATGGTTGGCTGCTTGGGAGAACCAATGAAGCGAATGCCACCAAAAGCAGCATAGTCTACAATGATGTACTCGAAAACGCCCAAGTCCTCATATTCTGCAAGTTTTGTCAAATAGTCGTCCTTCCAGTTGTTGCTAACGACCTCAATGACTCCGGGTGGTGGAATATATGCAGCAGAAGAACTAGAGATAGTTTTCATCCTCTGCCATTCAACTCTTGCAAATATAACAATATCTGCTTTCCGGCTTTTTTCCTTTTCTCCTGGTGCTGCTTTGAGCCGAACCTGCTTAAACTGGCGCGAGATGTAAGGCAGGTCATTTTCTTGGCAGTGATTTTCTAAATAAGCACACAGTCGCTGGATCAAATCCTCATGATTTGCATTTGGTTCTGATAATGGCACGGGAATCCCATCCAATAGCTCAAACTCTCTGCCTGAACCATCATCCCAGGCAAGAAACTCTTCAAAAGTCAGTGGTTGTGTGACGGTTGCGTACATCGCCCTCGCTCTCTTGCTGACGGGTACTTCACTCAATGCTACCAAGATGTACAGCTTTGTCTATGGCTTCAATCATCCCATAGGTTTTGGATGGACACACCTTTCTAAAAGTTTTTGTGTTTTTCCTAACAAATTATATGCAATAATACCTGATGTGATATCACCATCCAGATTATCGTAGAAGTACGAAGAATGAGCATCTTCTGCTCCAACAACCATTGCCATATCTGATTGACCCATATTGTTTAATGTTTTCTCCATCCCGTTTGCATACTGCCACACATAATGATCGCAGAATAATAAATCTGAGCTAATTTCATCTTCTATGGCAGCTTTGAGAGGATAGGCAATTAAGTCAGAGGAATGAATTATATTTACCCATCTTAACTTCTGCAATCCAGCAGTTTCTTCTTTATCAGAATTTTTAAAATAATAATTGATAACCGAGAAATCAATATCTAGCATTTGCTTAAGGAATAAGAGAGGAGAACCCAGTGTCGTAATGCTAGCTAAATTTAATAGATTTAGTTTCTCACGAAAAATAAAAGCTGGATCATCATTGTCCAAAGTATCTGAAAAAATGAGATCCCAAAGAATAAAACTACCTAGAGAATGAGCAATCAAATGAATTTCTTGTTGATCTGAGTGGTCATTTAAGAACTGACTCAGTTGTTCAACAATAGTTTTACGTATTGCTTTACCGCGAACGGGATTTTGATAAATTAAAAAATCACCTAAAAAATTATTGATTATCTCATTTCTTCGTTTTTTGTATCTGTAAATATCATCATACGAACTTTTATATTCTTTATGGTGTTCACAAACTCTAGAAAAATCTTTTTCGATACATCCAATAGTTTGATGTTTCTTATTGTTGAATAAGTTTCCCCAAAAACTTGAGTAAAAATTTGTAGGGTTTGCTAGTTTTTTGTGGATTTTTTTTATTAGTACGTCAGCATATCTAGAATTCTGAGTGTTGACACCGTGAATAAAGAATACAAGCATACTGATGAATAATTATAGTTATAACTGCTAGAAATTGTATTGTTATAATATTTCCCCACAACCAACGTCAAATCACTACGCAACAGAACAATTGTTATTTGATGTTGAGCCATACAAATTTCGGGGAACACTAAACTTGAAACCCAATGAGTCTGTTATATCAGTATTTACCAGAGGATATAGTATGGATGAATTCGTAAGGAAAGCAGCTGGAATAGGTTTGCCTGCAATTGTACTTCTAATTACGATGGCTACTACAGGTCTTACAGGAGCTGCTGCTATTACAGCAGCTTTAGCAATGTTGGGGCCAGGAGGGATGATTGGTGGTATAGTTCTGCTTGGAATAATAGGCTTGGCAGCTGATATGTTATCTAGGTTTGGTCTAGAGATGTTGTTAATAGCCATCTATAGACAGCGCTTACAAAATGGTGAAACTCGTAATAATATATGCCAAGAAATTAACTGGCTACCTATCTCTGGAGATTTAAGGCGCAGGCTTAGAGAAGAATTTGGGTGCTAATTGCTTTAAGTAAACTATATTTGTTAGTGAGTATCGCCCCACCTGTTAAATTAAGGAGAGATTCTGGAAATCTGATCGCCTACGGTGGGGTCTAGACCATCGTACAAATGTCGCTCATCCTCTTTCACCGCTGTACTATTCTGCAAATAATCTCTCACGCAACTACAAGCTGGTGCCAACAATTTCTCTGGCCTGAATGGGGAAAAAATCTCCATCACCTACCAGAACACAAGGCCCGTTCGCCCCTGGCGTTGGCGGAACCATCACTCTTCATGACCTTCTGGTTAGTCTGCAAATAATCATGCAGCAAATTGCAACCCCGTGTTAGTAGTTTTTCCAGTTCGATATCTGCCAAATCTTGGAAAATCACTGTACCATTACCACTACCCGCAGCTAAAGTCTTACCGTCATTACTAAAACTGACGCTGGTTAACTCTTGCTTATCACCTTTCAAAGCAATCAGTAATGTCCCTTCGCGGTTCCAAATCCTCACTTTGTCATCACTGCTAGCAGCTAAAGTCTTACCATCGGGGCTAAAACTTACACTAATAAAACTATCACCATCACCTGCAAGATTACTTAGCAGATGACCGTCTCGGTTCCAAATCTTCACGGTGCTATCAATACTAGCTGAAGCAATTTCTTGACTATCAGGCGACCAAGCAACCCCATTTACCCGGCGGCTATGACCAATTAAGGTATATAGCAATTTACCATCTAAACTCCAGATTTTCACGGTTTTGTCATCACTGGCTGAAGCTAGCAACTTACCATCGGGGCTAAAACTTACCCAATTCACTGCATCTTGATGTCCTTGCAAGGTGTTGAGCAGCTTACCATCTCGACTCCAAAGCTTTACTGTTTTATCTTTACTAGCTGAGGCAATTACTTGACTATTAGGCGACCAAGCTACACTCAAGACGGTACTATTATGACCTTGTAAGGTGTTGAGCAGTTTACCGTCAGTACTCCAAAGCTTCACTGTTTGATCTTTACTAGCCGAAGCGATCGCTTGACCATCTGGACTGAAACTAACCCCCCAAACTTGACCCTGATGCCCTGTAAATATGCGGAGTAGTTTACCTTCGCGGCTAAATAGTTTTACAGTTTTGTCTCGACTCCCAGCTGCTAAGGTGCGATCGCCTGGGCTGAAACTGATGCTAGTTATCCAGTCATCATTATCGGCTTTGGGTTTTCGCAATAATATATCGTCCCAATGCCAGAGTTTAATAGTTTTGTCCCGACTTGCAGAAGCTAGGGTGCGACCATCTGGGCTGAAGCTGACACTGTTAACCCAATTATTATGTCCTTTCAGGGTTCCCAGCAACACACCTTCAAAACTCCAGAGTTTGATTGTCTCATCGGTACTTGCAGAAGCAATTGTGTTACCATCACGGCTAAAACTGACGCTGGTAACTCCAGCACTATGCCCTGATAGGGTTCGCAGTAATTTCCCCTCTAAATTCCACAGTTTGATTGTCTGGTCTAAACTAGCAGAAGCGATCGCTTTCCCATCGGTTGACCAAGCTACACTTTTAACTGCATCATCATGTCCCTGCAAGGTTTTGAGCAGCTTCCCATCCCGACTCCACAATTTTACTGTCTTGTCTGCACTCCCAGAAGCAATGGTCTGTCCATCGGTTGACCAAGCGACGCTCAAAACTGCACCATCATGTCCTGGCAAGGTTTTGAGCAGTTTACCATCCCGACTCCACAGTTTTACTGTCTTGTCTGTACTCGCTGAGGCAATAATTTGTCCATCTGGGCTAAAACCGGCACTATTCACTACACCTTGATGCCCTAATAGAGTAACAAGTAGTACACCCTCTCGGCTCCAAAGTTTTACCGTCTTATCTTGACTAGCGGAAGCAACAATTTGACCATCGGGGCTGAAACTGACGCTATTAACTACATCTTCATGCCCAGATAAGGTTTTGAACAAGCTACCATCAGGAAGCCAAAGTTTAATTGTAGTATCCGCACTAGCTGAGGCAATTAAAGAACGGTCAGGACTGAATGTAGCATTATTTACTCCAGATAGATGCCCCTCCAAGCGGTTATATTCTTTCAACCCAGAAACAGCTTGATAGAGCGCCGTCTGTACTTGCTCTCTTGTGTAGGAATCTACCCAAACTATTTGTTGTAATTTTCTTCCTGCCCTTAAAGCTTCTTTTAAAGAATCAATACCTTTTTGTGAGGCAAAGAGGGCTTCACTGGATGCACTAAGGGTTTTAATTTCACTATCTACTGCTGTGACGATGGAAACACTTAATCCCAATATGGCAAGAAAAGAAGCAGTCAAGGCAATTTTCAACGAACGATTTAATTGAGCTTCACTAAGTCTTTGTTTCTTTTGACTTTCTGCAAGTTTAGCTGTTAATTCTTTTTCTTTTAGTTCAGCTCGTAATTGTTCAATTTGTAACTGACTCAATTCTTCCCGCTTGTGTAATTCTCGCAATTCTGTTAGTAAGTCCACTCCCTGTTGAGGATAAGAATCTACTAATGTGGAACGCTGCGTTTTCTGGCTAAGTTCGCTCTTAAGTCGGTCAATTTCAGCTTTACTTTGTTCTACTTTGTGGCGCAACTGATTTAGTTGTACCTGTAGGCTCGATTCTTGTTGTTGTAAGTAGCGAATTAAGTCTACTAAATAATCGTGAATCAGTTGATAGCGTTCTGGTACATCAGGGAATAGTACTACCAAACCGGAGCGTACTAAAATATCTAATACTAACTCTAATTTGCTGGCATCTTCTAATTCTGCTAATTGCGCCGCTAATTCAGCACGAGTTTTAAATGGTCGGTTGTTACTTTCATCTGTTAATAAGTATAAGACAAGTAACGCGGCTCGTTCATTTTCTGGGCCGCAGTCTTTAATCAGTTCTTTAAGATATCGCTCGATGAGTTTGTTGGGTCTATACGGCTGATATTCTTCTAGAGTAGTAATACGCTCATCTTGAATTTGCGCTCCCACAACTTGCAATTCAATGGGGCGGACTTCTCCAAATTCTGTGGATAAATCTTCGATTAAGGCATCGATTAAAGCAGGTTCTAAATTAAACTGCGATCGCTCGGTCAATTTTTGGATAATTGCTTTAGCATATTCTGGTGAAAAGTTATTCAACTGGTAGCGAATATGCTTGTCGAGAATATTATTATTAATCGCTTCTAGTGCCGAAAGATGTTTAAAATCTAACAAACGATGTAAGTAATCTTCTCGTAGCGAAAGGATAACTTTAACAAAGGGGATATTTAGGCAATCACTAATAAATTTATCAAATTCTTGCTTTTGGTTGCGATCGCTATAACCAAAGAAAAATTCTTCAAACTGGTCAAAAATTAAAACTGTGATCAGGTGGTTATCAGCATTTTGTTGGAGTTGTTGTAAAATTCTGACGATGGTGATGGGTGTAGGAGAGTAGGGCAAAATCTCCGCCGCTTCGATGTTTGTTTCTAGCTTAATATCAGCGTAGACGGCAAGGGATGCGTCACTAAACATCGCTTCACTTAAAGATTTCTCTAATTCCCGCGCCCAATCGGTATAAACTTGCAATACTACAGGCACAGCTATTTGATCGCCAATAGCTCGATTTTGCAGTGCTGGAACTAAACCAGCAGTAACAATAGAACTCTTACCTACCCCTGATTGACCGTGAATCACCGTCAGCTTTTGATCGGCGCGGCTTATTCTCCCAATTAAGTTATTAATATCACGCTCCCGACCAGAAGCCGCAATTTCTAAAGCAACGCTGCTACTTCCAGAATGTGACATCAATGCTGGGTTTGTTGCTTGTCTTTGGGGTTGCAAGCGCCCTGCACCAATAAAAGCCCGAAAACCATACTGCTGCTCAACAGAACGCCGTTTCTGTCGAATGTAATAGGCTTCCAGATAGCGGCCTTCTTCAAAGTATAGCGATCGCAGTGTCCGCAATAAGCGAATATAACGATGGGCATCGTATTGATGGGCACTGCTTTCTAAAGCTGCTGACAATTCTTTTGTTGCTTTTTCTAAGTATTCATGAGCGATTACTAGCTCACCTAAATTTCGCTGTGCTTTCGCCAACACTAAATAGTAAATTTGCGCTAACAGTAAGGGAAATAAGCAGTTATAAGGATCGTTGTGCTTTTGCGCTTCACCTAATTTCAACAGCGATACATGGGCTAATATACTCGCCTGTACCCACCGAGACTGCTGCACAGCCACTTGTGCGAGAAAACCGTAGTCACAAGCTAATTGAATTTGACTACCATAAGTTTGATGCAACTCCAGAGACTTTTGGGCAACTGTCTGCAATTCTTCCCACTCTTGCAGATATTGCAAAACTTCAGCGAGTTGACTAATAAACCCAGCAACTATATCTAAACGCCCAGCCACCTGTAAAACATTCAAACATTGCTGAAAATAAGATTTAGCTGTATACCAATGACGACGGTTTTCTGTTTGATTTTGCTCTGCGAAACGGCAATAACATAGCCCAATATAAAACAGCAAGATTCCCTGTCGCAAAGGTAGCGGCGATGGGGGGGATGGAGGTGTAGGGGAAGAAAATACTCTTTCATCTCCCTCTACTTGCCTATTTCCGATTTCCTCTAATTTTTGCCAAACTTGCAAGCTTTGCTGAAAGTGGCTTAAAGCTGTACTGATGCGATCGCTAATATAATTATCTAGACCAAAAACAAACTCTAAACTAGCGTGTAATTCTGGCTCTAAGGTAATCCCACGATTGTGCAACTCTTCAATCGCAAAGTGGAGTTCATAGCTATTTTTCCAGACTTGCTCCACAGTGAAATAATGCTTGGCAACTTGAGGAGGTTGGTGTTGTCCAGCATCGCTTGGTAACACCGTGGCAAATAAAGCGTCCGTTTCCTGTTGCAAAAATTGCCGCAATGATTGAGTTGTCATCTCAAACCGAATCGGTGTAGCCGCCCAACTCGCAAAATCTGGTGCTAAACGGACTACCTTTTGCAACACTTCTTCATTCACCCACACAATCATCGGAAATGGGTGGCGTTTGCGAAACTCATCACGAATATGATTGATAGACCTCAGTAAATCGTCGATTCCATCTACTGACTCCAAACCCAAAATCATCAACGCCGATGGCGGATTATCTTCAGTTACCAGTTGTAAATGAATACTTGTGTAAAGACTTCTAGCATTATGCGGCAGAATTACCTTTTGAATATGGTGTACTCCTGAAGAGAGTTCTTCGAGTCGTTGCAGCATAAGTTCTTGCAAAACTCGATAATTGCAGCACACCAAAACCAGAGAGAATTGACCGCTAGAAAGGGCAATTGCTCTCCCCAAACTCCGTAAAGCCCGCTCATTAGCTGCTCTTATATCTGCTTGTGGGTGTCGTTCAACCATGATTTAAATTTTTCCGTCTCTGCTAAAACTGGGTTGACGGCAAACCAAGCTCCCTGATGATCTCGGTATTCAAATACAAATAAACTTCGCAATAAAGTGTGGTATTCTATATCACCTCTAACTCTTTGCTGTTGCACTACCTGAAAGATTAATTCCCACTCATGAGGATCGATCGCATTAGCTCGGTAATCTCGCTGTCTTTGAATCACCAAATCAACACACTCCCGCTCAAAAGGTGGATCTTGTTCTCGCAGACAGTCAAACAGTAACCCTAGCAAGTCGCGGACATGACCACCACTAATCAAGCACAACCGATCTAAGGTTTCCAAACTATCAAACACCTCTGTAATTAAGCCTAACCGATCGCTAGGTAAAATGTCTGGGAAAGCTCTAGCTAGTACCATTTGCCGCAACATTGCTAGCCCTTGAGGAAAAATCTCTCCAGAGCGCAGACGTACAGGTATCATCGGTAACATTTTTGGTGCGACTCCTCCCCCCAAACGATGTTGAAGTTCGGCGCTATCGTTGGAGAAAGTCAGAGCTAAAGGAATAGTGTAGACTACATGGCAATTTAGTTTGCGTAACTGTTCACCACGCTGAATAAATAAGTATTCTGGCAGCGATCGCCCCGATGGTAAAGGTCGAATTGCAACTCTATCCAGATTATCAACAATAACCACCAGTCCTTTTTTACCTCTAGTTTTTAGTTCCTTGATGGCACGTTCTAGCAATTCCTGATTAATTGACTGTAAAATGTTTGCTGTTCGCGGTTCTAAATAATCTCTTAACCGCCGCCGCAACTGGGGACTTTCTTTAGTTTTAGCTGTAATTTTGGCAATGCCTACAGACAATTCTGCTTCTACTCCAAGGTCAATTGGCGTTTGCAGAAAATCTACGATTTCACCAAACAACTTGCTAAAGTAAGTAGATTTGAGCCTGATTTTCATGGCTTCTAGGCTCTCACTTACTTGTCCTGCGATCGCCAACAAAATATCAGTCACATCCACATCTGCCATTTCTAAGACATGGGTAGACTCAAAGTAAACTACATGAAATTGCTGCGCTTCTAACTCAGCTTTTAACCGCAACAACTCCGTTGATTTTCCACAGCCGAGATGTCCTGTAAATAGCTGACAAGTTGGTTCATCGGGCGATATTTTAGCGATCGTGCGCTGCAAAGCTTCGATAATTTTGCCACCCCGTACCGCAGCAAAATCAATGTAGTACCTGCGATCACTGGGATTTCCTATGATTAGAGGTCTGCTCGGATTGCAAGCCTGATAAAATCTTTCTAAATCTAGGAGCATAACTAATCAAGTTCACTCAAGAATGGGGATGACAAAATTTACTGAATAAATATATTGATTTTAGGGAATTTATGCTTTATTTTAATCAAACTACTAACTAAACTAGCAGAATTTCGGATAATTGTTTATACATAAGTTAGATGTAGCACATAGTAATGCTGAGATTTTAGTTAAAGTAAGCAAAAATACTACTATAAGTACAAATAGCAAAAATATCTAATATTAAATAAGCTACTCTTATCAATATTAAAAATATCCGGTACAAAAAAAGGTACTGTTAAGTACAGTTTTGTAGCTCTCTTGAACCCGTCATCAGCTTGAGTTATTAAAGAGCTTTTGTCACTTTTGCGAGAGAATAATCTACAATCCTTGCAACATAAGACTTTTAGCAAAAGCGTTGGTTAATTACAACTTTAATTTAGAGTTAATTTTTGACTAGATTCCTGCCTCTAGTTACAAAAATAACGATTTTATTGATGACAAGAACGATTTTGTTGATGACCAAAACGATTTTGTTGATGACCAGAACGATTTTGTTGATGACCAGAACGATTTTGTTGATGAAAAGCATAATTTTCATCAATAAAATCATGTTTTTGTTCATAACAGCTTTTGAATTCAGAGTGACTAGGGCGTGTTTCCAAAGTTTTAGCTCCCCCCAACCCCCCTTTCTAAGGGGAGCTAAAAATCTCTTCAAGTCCCCCTTTTTAAGGGGGATTTAGGGGGATCTAAAAAATTAGGAGGCTAAACGAGTAGTTTGAAAACACGCCCTAGCCCTGAAGTATTGACGATCGCTAATCTACAATCCCATTGAGTATAAAATTATCTGGTCATGTAGCTTATCAGGCAAAATATGCTTTAGCACTGCTCCGAGTTTGGCATCTGAACCAACCAGATAGCGCGTCTTAGGTTGCTTTGCAGTGAGCGCATGAACAACAGTCTGAGCGACAATATCCGCAGAAATTCCCTTAGATGCGAGAATCTGCATTTTCTTGCGGACAATATTCATTGCTTGACCGTAGAGATTTTGTGCCGATTGTGGTAAATCGTGCTGTGCTACTTCCGATTGACTTAGGGACTTTTCCCAAATTGGGGTAGCGATGGAACCAGGTTCAATAATTGAAACCGAGATTCCCCAAGGACGTAATTCCATCCGCATGACATCAGTGAGTGCTTCCAAGGCAAACTTAGAAGCATTGTAAGCTCCTAAGAACGGCGTAGGACTCCTACCAGCAATGGAACCCATATTGACAATTCGGCCCCGACTTTGGCGTAAAAGGCCAAGAAATGCTTGTGTCACTGCTAATTGTCCGGTGACATTAACCTGCATTTGGTGTTGAAATTCTGCGATCGCTAATAATTCTAAAGGCCCAGGGATAGCGATTCCGGCATTATTCACCAAACCTAAAATTCCAGTACCACCGACTTCATTTGTTACCTTATCAACCGCAGCTGCGATCGATTCAGCATCAGTAACATCTAAAAAAATTGGAATCAGTCTTGGTGATCCTTTCTGCTTAAGTGTTTGAGCATCAATATCTTGACGCACGCCAGCAAAAACAGAGAAGCCCAACTGGTCTAAAAGCAAAGCACACGCTTGGCCAATTCCTGTTGATGCTCCCGTAACCACCACTGTACGTTGATGTTCTAAAACCATTAATTTTCTTTTTTTATAATTTGGACTACCAATTCCCAATTCCCAATTCCCAATTAGTATCAATCTTTGCAAGTACCAGCCCGAAGACAATCTTCAGTTTGGTCATCTCTAGCTGATATTTGCCAAGGTAATATGCGTGACGGAGCATTTGTACTGTAAGCAATTAGAGCAGCTATTATCGGAGGCTGGTTTTTGACAATTGTCACATCACTACTAAGACTATTACTTAGCCCAACATTGTATAAATAAACAGGCAATGCCATCATGACAATGCAAATTGTCCGTTTCATACTCAACCTCAGCTAAAAATTTCCGATTGCGCTATGTATGTATAGATGCCACCTTGATGAACCGGATTTTTAAAACTGAGTATTATATGTTGATGTTGTGTGAATTTACCCAGCACTACTAGTCGTGTATCAACTTGAAATTGATGGGTAAACAATCTCTTAGCAAGGATTTTAGCCCTTATTCTTGCACTAAAATGCTTACCACAAACCATCAAAACAAGTTAGACAGACTACTAGCCGCAGAGACGTGATTTCTAAATTATCAGTTCCACCCTTTTTTAGGTTAGGCATTGCCTACAAGATGGCTTCCTACTAACTTATGCAGATGCAACCCTAAAAAACAGGACAAAAAACCCACAGCATCCAAAAACATATCTTGGTAGCTGCATTCCCCGGATAAAATAATGAAGAGTGCTGAGTTCCAAGTCCTGAGTAAAAAATCTTGCTTATTACTTAGCACTCGGTTATAAATGTTGCCTACTAGCTGACTCATGCCGCCTTTACAAGACGTAGATACTGTAAACGTTCCCAACATCGATCCAGAAGGATATGGCAATTCAGACACAGATCCTCTTAATGAGTTGCCCGATGAAGTCGAAATGTCCCTTTTCGACCACCTAGAAGAGTTACGACAGCGCATTTTCTATTCGCTGATTGCCGTAGCGATAGGTATTATTGGCTGTTTCTTTGCCGTTAAGCCGATTGTTCAACTGCTTGAGGTTCCAGCGCAAGGAGTAAAATTTCTCCAACTTGCACCTGGAGAATATTTCTTTGTCTCCTTCAAAGTTGCAGCCTACACTGGTTTAGTACTTTCTAGTCCTTTTATTCTTTACCAAATTATCCAATTTGTGCTTCCAGGACTGACTCGCCGCGAACGCCGTTTACTGGGGCCTGTGGTTTTGGGTTCAAGTGTACTGTTTGGCGCGGGTTTAGCATTTGCTTATTTACTCCTTATCCCCGCAGCATTGAAATTTTTCATCAGCTACGGAGCAGATGTAGTTGAACAACTTTGGTCAATAGATAAATATTTTGAATTTGTGCTGCTACTTTTATTCAGCACTGGTTTAGCATTTCAAATTCCCATCATCCAATTGTTGCTTGGTAATTTGAATATTGTCTCGTCTGAACGGATGGTTTCTGGTTGGCGTTACGTGATTATGGGAGCAGTAGTTTTAGGAGCCGTACTTACACCTTCTACCGATCCTCTAACTCAAAGTCTTTTAGCAGGAGCCGTTTTAGGGCTTTATTTCGGTGGTGTTGGGCTGGTGAAGCTCACAGGTAAATAACATTTGGAATAAGTAATATAGAATAGGTAAAAAATTTTAATCCCAGCGTTGGCTTACCAGTTATACAGAATTCAGAATTGAATTCTGGCAACTGATGCCAATATTTATTTTTTGTTAAGTTACGAGGCGTTTAGCACGTTTATGCTCATACATGAGCTTGTCAGCCTCTTCTAGCAATTGTTCTAGTGAAACGTTTTCATTTAAAGCACATTGGGTAGCACCAACACTTATGGATAGTTGATATGAGTAATTATGCTCTTGATTAAAGCGCTCAATATTTTCTTGCAATCGCGGACGAAATTCATCTGTATTGCCTGGGGAGCAGACAGGAACAAATATTACAAACTCATCTCCTCCTATACGGGCAATAACATCCGACTCACGGAAGCTTTGTTTTAGTAATTGGGCTGTGTCAACGATCGCTCTGTCTCCTATTTCATGTCCTAGAGAATCATTAATCTGCTTTAAACCATCTAAATCAACAAACAAAAGACAGCAAAATATTTCTGTACGTCGGGCAATTTTGAATTGATGATTTGCCAGCCAAAAGAAACCACGTCGATTATATAATCCTGTCAATTCATCAGTTAAAGATAGCTGCCTTACCTCTGCTTCAGCCTTCAGGCGTTCCTGAATTTCATGCTCTAGGCGTTGATTTTGCTCAAGAAGTTGTTGATGTTGCTGTTTGATGAGTAGCTGATTTCTGACTCGCATTAGCACTTCAAGTTCTTGAAATGGTTTGGTGATATAGTCTTTTCCGCCCAGTTCAAAAGCCTGAACTTTATCATTAATTTGGTCAAGGGCACTAATAAAAATAATCGGAATTTGCTCTGTTGTTTTTGATGCTTTCAACTGTTGACAAACTTCATAGCCATTCATTTCGGGCATATTGATGTCAAGCAGAATTAGATCCGGTGGATGTCGCTCGGCAGCTTGTAATGCCATTCTCCCATTGATGGATTTACGGATGGTATAACCCTGTAACTCTAGTATTTTGGTTAACAACCGTAGATTATCGGGGGTATCGTCCACGATCAGGATATTCGTTTCCGAAGGGGATTTAAGTAAATTAGCCATAATCTTTTTACTGAGTTTGGGTGAGAGTTGCGATCGCTTCCAACTCGAAGTTCTCCACCAGATATTTCAGAGCATTGACGAGAACTTGCTCCTGGTTAGGGATTTGAGTGATGAGATTGTAGAGTTCGGCATCGTTAAGATCCAAAGCTGCTTGATGCACCTGAATAATCCACTCTGGCGACATTACCTGTAAATCTTTAGCTGTTAGGGATTTCTGAAGTAAATTTTGCTGGTCTAACCCCGGTAAAACTTTTTCACGGTAGCAGTAGCGGACTCTTAAGTAGTGTGCAATCTTCTCAAATAGGATAGCTTCTATAAATGGTTTATTAATGTGGTCGTTGCAGCCTACTTGAATGCTGGTGGTATAGTCTTCCTCAAAGGCATAAGCCGTCACCGCAATAATCACCACGTCTTTACCTCTTTCCCCCGCTCGAATTTGTCGGGTAATTTCGTAGCCATCCACCACGGGCATTTGAATGTCCATTAAAATTAGGTGGGGGTGCCACTTTTCCCAGAGCGCGATCGCTTCATTTCCGTTCTCGGCAGCACAGACCTCGAACCCAACTGATTCCAATAGCCTGATGAGCAACTGACGATTTTCTTGAAAGTCTTCCACCACCAAAATGCGATAAGTGGGCTGTCCGGGTTCTAGACCGATAACAGTGCGAGTCGTTTCCGGCGCGATGATATCTATTGAGTTGCCCAGACTCAGTAAAACCTCACAAATAAAAGTAGACCCCTGATTTAGGGTGCTTCGCACTGTAATATCACCACCCATTAAACGGGCAAACTGACGGCTAATCGATAAGCCTAAACCTGTACCTTGATTATGGCGACCTAGTTCTGTTTGCATGAAGGCCGCAAACACATTTTCCAAATCAGACTGAGCGATACCACATCCAGTATCTTCAACTTCGACATGAAGGGTGATGATTGGTTTGGAATCATCGGTATAAATAGAGGGACTGCGTTCTGTTGAATCAAGTGAGTTGATGCTGGACACTCTCCCGGTCAAAACTTGTAATCGCAGGCTGACATTACCTGTTGTCGTAAATTTGATCGCATTGCTTAATAGGTTGAGCAGAATTTGGCGCAGTTTTGATTCGTCACCATACACATAGCGAGGAACGCTGGTATGCTGTTGTGTTCTCAAATCAATTCCTTTCTCTAAAGCTTTGAGGGCAACCATATCTCTGATGGAGTAGATTAATTGATGCAAATCGAAACAATTTTCCGTTAGCTGTAACTGACCCGCTTCAATTTTGGACATTTCCAACACATCGTTGATCAAGGTTAGCAAGTGTTCTCCACTGCGGCTAATGATGTCTAAATCTTCTTGAAACTCAGATGGAATCTTGTTGCTGCGGTTCATCAACTGAGTAAATCCCAAAATGGCATTGAGAGGAGTTCGCAGTTCGTGGCTCATTTTAGCGAGGAACTGGCTTTTGGCACGGTTAGCGATCGCGGCTTGTTCTGCCGCTTCTTCTAGGGCTATCTGGGAAAACTCCAGCAGTGCCAACATCAGCGTATTTCGCATCTCACTAGCGGCTTCTAGTTCGGCCATTTCCCAAGGCAAGGAAGTTTCTCTCACGGTTTCCTTCCACAGTTCAAACGACTTTCGGGGACACAATTCCATCTCTCCAATTTCATTGATTTTCACTGTATCCTGGGGGTTGCCGACCCAATTCACTGTCTGGATTTGCTCTGGTCGAAACCAGATAATGTGGTAAGACTTTTGTTTAACATGATTGAATAAAATTGAAATTGCGAGGATGCCGCTAGCTTGATCTTTAAATGCCTTCGCTTCTGGATATAAACGTGAGAGGGAATCAGTCGTAAACACTTGTTCCCCCTGGTGTTGCACTAACCACGTCACCAGATCCTGTACTTGGGTAATCGATGGCGTTTGACCAACTAATGTCAGATGACCGTCAAGTGAAATCGCCGCTCCTTGAGCATGAACTAGCTCCAGTAATTGAAAAGTATTTCGGCTCAACACTTGCTCAATAAAATTGGACTCTTGCAATAATGTTTGTTGCAGTTCATTCTGAATCCTTTTCACCCGTGTTCGGTAAAAATGCAATTCTTGTTCTTGCTTATGCACCAGTTCAATTGAGGCAAACTGTCCTAAAAATTCACAGGCTTTGCGAGTTTCATAATCCACTAGTTTCGGGCTGGAGTGGTGACAGGCAATTAATCCCCAGAGACGTTTGTCGTTGAGCAACGAAATCGTCATCGACCCAGCAACCCCCATGTTTTGTAAGTATTCAATGTGATAGTGAGACACTCCTCGTAACACAGAATTACTCAGATCCAGGGGTGTATCCGTCAGAGGATAGTTGCTGGGAATCAGGGGGATCGGGGTGTAATTGACATCAGGAATGAATCGTATCAACTTGCGGCAAAACAACTTGCGGGCTGGTGCGGGAATATCTGTCGCCATATAGTGCAGTCCCAAGTAGCTTTCTAAATGCCTCTGTTTCTGCTCCGCAATCACCACACCACTGTCGTCTGCCTTAAAGCGGTAGACCATCACCCGATCAAACCCAGTCATTCTTTTCACATCTCTGGCAAGGGTTTGAGCCATATTTTTTAGGTTAGTGGCATTACGGAGATTGGCGATCGCCCCTTGTAGACGGTGATAGAACTGGGTTGAATGAATGCTGTTGCTGGATTGCTGAGGTTCTAATTCCAGGATCAACCCATCTATCATCCGGTACATTATACCTGTGAATATTTGATTTTTCTGTTGCCAATCAGTTTGGGCAACCCTCCGCCGCGTTTTTAGTTGAAACGGATTGCAAAGCTCCAGGTTATCTTGAGCTAGATACCCAGCAAGTCGCTGCACTTGATCGCCAGAAAACAATCGTTGCAATGGTTGACCCAGCAATGCTTCTGCCGAAATCCCAAAAAACTGTTCCACATTTTCGCTAATCTGCAAGATTCTAAGGTGTGGCTCTTGCAGCATCAGCAAAATTCCATGCGGCTGAATATAGCCCGGAGCATACACCGATTCATCACTGCACACTTCTAAAGCCGTTAGTAATGAAGGGGTCAGCGAGTCGAGTGAGATCGGATTTGGTGACTGCATAGCTTAAGATAAGCGATTTGGGAAATCAAAAAGTTGTGAATATGTAAGTTAAAAATTCAGACAAGGAGAATTGCCTGGAATTAGTTTAATTAGCTATTACCAGAAAGGGAAAAGGAAGAAAAACTTGGTCACAATATCCATTCTGAAGAACGTTCACCCAAATCTAGAGGAATGCTAACAGCCTTACCGAGGCGGGGGCGATCGCGTGTTTGGGCAATAAATGTTTGTACTTGTGTTGACCCGCCCAAAGCATGGAGATAATTAGCAATGCTGTCAAGATGCTCTTGGTATTCCGCCTCGCTCAAGGGAAAAGAAGCTTGCTCCACGTATTTCCACATTACTTGCAAAAATATCTTTCCCTGTGCCCGCCGGAACTGGACATCATAAGAATATCCCCACTTATCAAGCAACATCTGACGTAATTCCTGTCCTGTCATAGCTTTTCTCAATCAGATTTTACATTTAGTTATGATGTTAAGTTCCGTGACTCCAGTATGATAAGGATATAAAGAAATGTAATGCTAACAGAAAAGATGCTTTTTATATCTTGGAACAAAGAAGTATGGCATCGTTGTGAGCGCTAGCATTTCGACTTAGACAAGAGTTCCTCAAGTACAGTACTTTTGTCAAAATGCTTAACAAAATACACAAAGAGCGCGTAGATTATGGCTCAATTTTCTGAATCAGCAGACGTGCCCGATATGGGTCGTCGTCAGTTCATGAATCTGCTCACTTTTGGGACTGTCACTGGAGTAGCTCTGGGTGCATTGTATCCCGTTGTCAACTACTTTATTCCACCGGCTGCTGGTGGTGCTGGTGGCGGTACAACGGCAAAAGATGAGCTAGGTAACGATGTTAGCGTCACCAAATTTCTAGAAAACCGGAATGCAGGCGATCGCAACCTAGTCCAAGGGCTAAAGGGAGATCCCACCTATATTGTGGTAGACAGCAAAGAAGCGATCAAAGATTATGGCATTAACGCCATCTGCACCCACTTAGGTTGTGTCGTCCCCTGGAACGTTGCTGAGAACAAATTTAAATGTCCTTGTCATGGTTCCCAGTATGACGAAACTGGTAAGGTTGTTCGGGGCCCAGCACCACTGTCTTTGGCTTTAGCCCATACCAATGTAAGCGACGACAAAATCGTTTTGACCCCTTGGACTGAAACCGACTTCCGCACCGGTGATGCTCCTTGGTGGAGTTAATAATTTTGTCCTTAGTTCTTAGTCATTCGTCCTTTGTTCAGGGCTTAATGACTAATGACTAATGACCAATGACTAATGACAAATTCAATCGTTGCCCTTATTAGAGATGAGAAATGTTTTCCGAACAGCGAGGTTAACTCGCAGTGCTAGAGCGATCGTAAAAACATTGCTCATAGCGATCGCCACTGTGACATTTTACTTCACCAGCGATCTAGCCCTTCCCCAATCAGCTGCCGCCTATCCATTTTGGGCACAGCAAACCTATCCCGAAACCCCCCGCGAACCAACCGGGCGGATTGTTTGTGCCAACTGTCACCTAGCCGCCAAAGTTACAGAAGTAGAAGTTCCTCAATCGGTTCTACCTGACACTGTATTCAAAGCTATAGTGAAAATCCCTTACGATCTGTCCGCCCAGCAAGTTGGTGCCGATGGTTCTAAGGTTGGCTTGAACGTCGGTGCTGTACTGATGCTACCTGAAGGCTTTAAGATTGCTCCCGAAGACCGTATTTCTGAGGAACTTAAAGAAGAAATTGGCGACACTGCCTTCCAACCCTACAGCGAAGATAAAGAAAATGTCGTCATCGTCGGCCCCTTACCTGGTGAACAGTATCAGGAAATCATCTTCCCAGTTCTTTCTCCCAATCCCGCAACCGACAAAAACATCCACTTCGGTAAATATTCAGTTCACGTAGGTGGTAATCGGGGACGCGGACAAGTTTATCCTACTGGCGAAAAGAGCAACAACTCTGTTTACAACGCTTCCGCGACTGGCACAATTACCAAGATTGCCAAAGAGGAAGATGGAGATGGTAACGTCAAATATCTAGTAAACATCCAACCTGAATCTGGTGATGTTGTTGTTGATACGGTTCCTTTAGGTCCAGACCTGATTGTTTCCGAAGGGCAAGCAGTTAAGACTGGTGATGCTTTGACCAACAACCCGAACGTCGGTGGATTCGGTCAAATAGATGCAGAAATCGTACTGCAAGATTCCTCTAGAGTCAAATGGATGATTGCGTTCGTCGCTCTTGTAATGTTGGCTCAAGTTATGCTTGTGCTGAAGAAGAAGCAGGTTGAGAAAGTTCAAGCTGCTGAAATGAATTTCTAAATTCTTTGCTAAATCATTATTTGTAGGACAGGCAACAAGCCTGTCTTTTTTAATGTTAGTTACATGAAATTTAGAAATTTGGGACTTATACAAATTTCTGTACGCCTACCAACGTATTTATATCATTATTAAAATGAAACGCTATTAACTGCTAGTAAACTTTATGAACTCAATCATGGTTATTCATCCCTATAAGTTCGGCGAGATGTGGGTGTTTGACGATGAAAATTTAGGTCTAGTTAGAGAACCTTTCGTGGCAGGGGCAGACGAAATTATCGAAAGAATGGTGGCACAGATTCCAGATGCAGAGTCAGGGTTCAGTTTGGTATTTTCTGCATCTCCCTTTCCTGGCTATCAGATCAAGTTTGACTGGCGGCGTGAAGAATATGGAGGTAACTGGTATTACAGTGCAGATTTAGACCGGGAAGGATGGCTTTGCCCTGCTCTATTTAAGTATTTCGATGAGGCTCCCAAAGAGTTCTACGCTCAGTTCAAAGTAAGAATAAACCAATAATGTTGGTGAAGCTGATGAAGATGAGGGCACTAATTATGATGAGCCTCTTCCCTAACTTTTTGATGAAAGATGCTATGCAGAACCCTTCTAAACTTGTTCCTTATACTCAATAAATAAGCGATAAAATGGATGATTTACTAGCTGATGTAGTTATAGACTAATGGCTGCATTTACTTGTAATGGATGGCAGACTTTTTGATACCCAAAACTTGAAACGCACAGCAAATGATTAACAAAGAAACTGCCGAGCATTATCTGTGGGGTAATAATTGTCATGGCTGGCATCTTGTTAAGCATCCAGAGTTGAGCGTGATTCAAGAACTTATGCCGCCAGGAACCTCAGAAGTCAGACACTATCACCAGCGCTCACACCAGTTTTTCTTTATCTTATCTGGAAAGGCAACCTTAGAAATCGATGGTTCCCATCAAGTACTTTCTCAACATGAAGGTGTAGAAATTCCGCCTAATGTTCCTCATCAGATGCTCAATGAAAGCGACTGTAATTTGGAATTTTTGATGATTTCACAGCCCCCAAATCATGGCGATAGGATTTTGAGCGATATTATTGAATCTAGCCCTAGTTAAGTTGAGGTATCTGACCATGACAGCCTCAGTAGAGTATATCCCCGTTACCCCGATTGAGTACCCAGATGAGGATGGTAGGCCGATGGCTGAAGGTGATTTACAGCGCAAGTGTCTCGTATACGCTACCACTGTGCTGGAAATTTATTTTCAAAATCATCCAGATGTATACGTCGCTGGTAATCTATTTATTTACTACGAAAAAGGTTATCCAGAATCAGTCGTAGCCCCAGATGTATTTGTAGTCTTTGGAGTGGAAAACCGTGACAGACGCTCTTACAAAACCTGGGAAGAAAATAATCAAACCCCAGATTTTGTTCTAGAGATTACCTCAAAAACCACCCGCAGCAAAGACCAAGGTGCAAAGAAAGGAATTTACGCCTTTCTGGGAGTACGTGAATATTTCCAATATGACCCCACAGGCGATTATCTCAATCCCCAACTTCAGGGTTTACAGTTGGTCGATGGAAATTATTTCCCAGTGGCAGCCAATATCCTGCCAGATGGTACAGTATCTGTACCCAGTGAAGTTTTGGGGCTAGAGTTACGCCTGGAAGCAGGAAAACTACGTTTTTACAATCCAGCTACAGGTCAAACACTGCTAACTCATGAAGAAGAAGCAACTGCACGACAAGCCGCAGAAGAAAAAGCGCAAAGATTAGCTGCTAAACTCCGAGAATTAAATATTGATCCAGATAGCTTTTAGCTAATAATATAGGGTGAGTAATGCCCACCCTACTGCTGTTGATTATTTTTTGTGAGACTATAGCGGACGATAGACGCGATAGTTGATTTCGGGGAAGATATTATCCATTAACTCGACTTTTTCCAACCAACCACTGTCAACTTTGCCAACTTTCACATCTTCGTAGAGCTTATTGAAGCGCATCAGGTGCGATCGCGTCCGTCTAATTGCATAGGGTACCATTGTTCCTGTCCGCATAATAAATGCCCAGTCAGAAGATTGTGCTAATAGCAGTTCCCGCGCCGCTTGGTTAAGCGCTTTCCACTGCAATTCATCCTCTGGTTCCAAATGCGAGATTTCAATCATCCTTTCAGCAGCTTTGTGCAAATGCGGATAAATCCATGCATTGGTTTCGTTCAACCAATATTCGTGGAAACCCTTGAAACCCCAACTCGACTGTGAAGGACGACAGACTTGCTGAGTTGGCTGATCTCGCAAATAGTCTGCTAAATGGGTCATTTGATATGTTTTTTGGTCATACCACGATTTGCGGAATAGGTAATCGATGAACCAGGGGCCTTCATACCACCAATGCCCAAATAACTCTGCGTCATAAGGCGAAACGATAATTGGCGGACGCTGCATTATACCATAGAGATGCTCAGATTGCCGCTCTCGGTTATACATAAAGTTATCAGCGTGTTCTGCTGCCTTTTCCCTAGCCCAATACGGATCGTAGAGTGCCTTATCTGATAGCCCTAAGCCACGCCCTGTAATTTTGTGATACTTAATGCCCGTGTTTTTCCGTTGACCATTGGGCATGATGTAGGGCTTGATGTACTCATATTCTGCTTCCCAGCCCAAATCTTTGTAAAATTCTCGATATTCCGCCGCTCCAGGATAGCCCACTTCAGAAGACCATACCTGTTGGGAAGATTCATGATCTCGACCAAAAACAGCAACACCAGTTTCTGTATAAATTGGCGCATAAGTCCCAAAGCGCGGACGGGGGCGGGCGTAAAGAATGCCATGCCCATCTGTGAGGAAGTAGCGTAACCCCGCATCGGCTAGCATCCGGTCTAAACCTTCATAGTAGGCACATTCCGGCAACCAAATTCCTCTGGGTGCTTGTCCAAAGTTTTGCTCGTAATGCTCGCAAGCTACCTGGATTTGCGCCCACACCGCCTCTGGATACATTTTCATCAAGGGCAAATAGCCGTGAGTAGCGCCACAGGTGATGATTTCCAGGTTGTTACTGTCTTGGAATTTCTTAAAAGCTGTTACCAAGTCACCGTTGTAGCGTTCCCATAGCTGACGCGCTTCGCTAAACTCAGTAGCGTAATGTTCGGCTAAATAACGAAGATGCCCGTTGTTTACATTATGTTCTGCTTCTAGTGCTATAAGTTCTTCTAGTTGGGCTAAGTGTGCTTCATAGCGTTCTTGAAGCAGAGGATCGCGAAGCATTGACACGAGAGGAGGTGTCATGCTCATCGTGATTTTAAAGTCGATACCGTCTCGCTTTAAGCCTTCAAATACTTTCAATAATGGAATGTAGGTTTCTGTGATGGCTTCATAGAGCCATTCTTCCTCCAGCACGTAGTCACTTTCCGGGTGACGAACGAAGGGCAGATGTGCGTGGAGTACAAGCGCGACGTAGCCGATAGACATAGTGATTTTGGGGTGATACTTGTAAGTTGAAGGTCGAGAGGTTTGGCTGAAATTAACAATATTTTAAGACTTTATGGGGATCGTAAGAATAGTTTTCAATTGAGTTAAAGATAGTGTGTGTACGTACACAACAATGTTATGCCGTTATGCACCCACTGCGTGTTGTTGTTAACTAGTTGTAAAACCTGCCTATTTGCTTATTGTATAAGCCTGTACTGAAAATATTTACTCAGGTTTACTAACAGAGGCAGTTTTTACTGATCGCTTTTGGTGTCTCCTTCTGGGAGAGTTTACTTCAAGAGCATCAGTGACAGTTTAGAATCACGAACAATTTGTCAATAAGTAATAGTGCTTAAAGATATCGTAGACAAACCTCTCCTACCACTTCGTAGAAGCAAGCTACACGTTAGCGTCTCTGTTCGCGCAGCGTCTCCGACAGGAGAAGGAGAAGAGAAGGCTTTACGCTACGCGATCGCAAATCATAAATCCAAATCTGATGAGATAATCTTGCAATAATAATTTTTATATATTTGCTATTGCTGAATTTTAGAGCTTTTGCATAGCAGGCGATTACGCCTACGCATGATTATTTTCTAATCACAAATACAAGACCCATTTTTTTCTAATAGGATAGCTTGTATTGATTGCCTCATGAGGCTTCTGGCAATCGCCCTCCCGGAAAGTGACAAAAGAGGGATACTGCGGGTAAGTGCTAACCCAAAGTTTGCCAGTCAGCCTTTAAACTCACAAACCTGTGATTCCCGCAACCCAGAAACCCGAATAATTACATATTGGATCAAGACTTGCAGCCAGATGAGTGTTGCACTGATCGCCCAAAAAGCCGACAAAGTAAAGTCTTCCTTTATATAGAAGTGCGTAGGCTAGGCACATCCCGTCGTAGACATCGCACTCCTTATTCTTCATCGCGATATAATTCCTGCAAGTCCTGTAACTGAGTCTTGCGGGAAATTCGGCGATATTTTTTACTTTCTAGCTTGGGTTCGTATTGACTCTGCCCTTTGCCTTTGCTTTTTAACTTCATGGTGGATTCTGGATCGGCTTGTTGGTGCATCTGAGTTTGATGAGCGATCGCACCATCCAAAAATTCTAAATAATGTTCATATCGTTCCCAGTCTCCCCGCACCACACACTCAGGCTCGTCTCGATGCAGACAATCACTAAACCGACAGCTAGCAACTGCTAACCGTTTTCTTGCTTCTGGGAAATAATGGATTAATTCTTCTGGTATACAATCCATATCCGGCTGATTAAAGCCGGGAGTGTCAGCAAGCATTCCACCGCTAGGCAACTCAAATAATTCTGTATGGCGAGTAGTATGACGACCACGAGCTAGTTTGCCAGAAACTTCTCCTACGCGCAACTTTGCCGAGTCAATTAGCGTATTAATCAAGCTGGATTTACCAACGCCGGAAGGCCCAGCAATGACAGTAATTTTATCGCTTAAATATCTGCCTGCTTGCTCAGTATTTATACCATCTTTGACACTAATAAATATTGGTTGATAGCCCCAACGAAGTAGGCGCTCGCTAACTTGCTGCTGTTCCTGTGGTGAAATTAAATCACTTTTATTCAAACATAAAAGCACATCCAAGCCAGTAGACTCAGCCTTAATCAGAAACCGACTCAGTTGATAAGGTTCCAAAGGTGGATCGGCAACGGCAAATACCAATAAAATTTGGTTGACATTGGCGATCGCTGGACGATCTAATTCGCTGTGACGGGGTAAGACATCAGCGATCGCTCCTCGTCCTCCAGCCCAATCTGGCTCTTCAACCACAACGCGATCGCCTACCATCACCTGTTGTCCGATTTTTTTCAGCCGTGTTCGGCGAGTACAGAGGAGGAGAGGGGGATAAGGAAGATGAGAATCTTGATCCCCCATCTCCCTCATCTCCCCCTGCTCTTGATCCAGCTGTACTCGGTAAAAATTAGCCTGTACAGCAAGCACCGTACCCAATAACTGTCCAGTTTCAGCAAAATTTTCCCCTGTCATTGGCCAGCAACTGGACGACGCACTAACAGAGAAAAATAATTAGTACAGTCTGTAATTTGTTCCACCACATAACCTGCCATTATCAGGCTATCGGGAACCTGCTCAATTGGCTCACCTGGGTCTAGCCAGACTTCTAGCAAACCTCCCAATGGCATTTTTTCCAGACGTAGTTTTGTCCGGACAAAATTAATTGGGCAAGGAGTGCCACGTAAATCAAGTTGAGCATCGGGAGTTAACAGAGAAGAGGGCATCATTACTTAAATAAATTTCCCAAAAATCCTCCTAGACCGCCTTCACCAGTACGATCTCCCTTAATTTTAGCCAGCTTCTCCAAAAGTTCCCTCTCCTCTGGGGTTACTTTGTTGGGAATATCAATTAATACGTTCAGCATGTGATCCCCACGACTGACAGGATTACCCAAGCGAGGTACGCCGCGATTTTCTAACTTCATTACCGTATTTGGCTGAGTTCCAGCTGGAATAATCAGTTCTACAGGGCCATCTACCGTATCTACCTCTAACCGACAACCTAAAATCGCTTGTAGGTAGCTAACTTTGATTTCCGAAAGAATATTAATCCCATCCCGTTGGAATTCTTCGTCCTCATTTACGAACAAGTAAACGTATAAATCCCCAGGAGGACCACCACGTTGGCCGGCATCTCCTTCACTAGAAATCCGCAAGCGAGTGCCATTATCCACCCCAGCTGGAATGGTAATTTTGAGTTTCTTGGTGACTTGATTGGCGCCCTTCCCATCACAGGCATCACACTTGTCTTCGATTACCATCCCTGTCCCATTACAGGTGGGACAAGTCGAGACTTGGGTGAAACTGCCAAAGGGTGTTCTAGTGACACGGCGGACTTGACCCGATCCGCTACAAGTCGAACAAGTCCGGGGGCGGGTTCCAGGTTTAGCACCAGAACCGCTACAGACTTCACAATTTTCTAAATGTGAAATACGAATTTCTTTTTCGCCACCAAATACCGCTTCCCGAAAGTCTAACTTCAGGTCTAGTCGCAGATCATCGCCCCTCGCAGGCCCACTGCGCCGTCTCTGTTGCGTGGGACTACCCATACCGCCAGCAAAGCCACTAAAAATGCTTTCAAAAATATCGGCAAAACCACCCATATCGCCGACATCTTGGAAGCCAGCGCCAGCACCTGACACACCCTCTGGCCCAAAGCGATCGTAACGAGCGCGGGTTTCTGGTTCCGAGAGTACCTCATAAGCGCGGTTAATTTCTTTAAAGCGATCCTCCGCCCCCGGCTCTTTGTTCACATCTGGGTGATACTTCCGGGCTAAACGGCGATAAGCTTGCTTGAGTTCTTCTTTGTCGGTGTCACGAGAGACACCCAGGATTTCATAATAGTCGCGGGCCATATAGCAAAGGTAAAAGTTAGAAGGAAGAAAGCAGAAGTCAGCAGAACGTCACTCACGGTCACTTGCTACTTTACGGTAAGGCGTTTTGCTTTACAGAATATGTAAGAGCAACACACTATCCTTTAAAGGGCGATTTGCCGGAGGTTAGGCAGAAGGTAAAATTAATTTTTGTTAATAACTGATTTTAACCTTTACCTTTTACAAAAATCACCGACAAATCTTGAGCAACAGGTGCTTTCCTCGTGGGAGACGACAAAAGCTATAGAAGTTATGATCAGAGGAAGCCACTGCTCAGACTTCATCACTGCCGAGTCGGTTGTCTCTTTTACAATTGTGCTACGTAGGAGAGGAAAACCCCGCCCATTAACCAGAGGTGCTAGCCGCACCATTCGGTGTGGAAAACCACCCTTATGCTTTGGATCGCATCTGAATCGGGATACTGCCTGGCAGTAATTTGCCTCTACAATCTAGCAAACCCCAGGGGTCTTGTGAAACTTCGCTAAACCTACAATCAATATTAGATATATTAAAATGTCTTAATAAAAATCTGCAACTTAGGATATTGGGAATTGGGAATTGGGAAGAGGGGACAAGGATAATTGGGGACAAGGAGAAAGAAAGATTTGTTGTAAGTTCTCACTCAAGTCACCTTGTCCCCTTTTTACCCATTACCCATTACCCATTACCCAATCCCTAATCTATCGCCTCATAATCAACCTGTGCGGTACTTTCTTCGTCAAAATCAAAGTTGAATTGTGGTATTAGTGTACCGTTCATTGGTGAGTCTACTTCTGGGGTAAAGAGACTAGCTGAAGCCTCCTCAATCTCATCTGTTTGGCTGTTAGCTCGGTTATAGACATCAGCACCAATTGCAAACAGTGTTTGTTGGAAGTCGTCTAAGCGCTGCTTAAACTCCACAGTCGAGATACCGGAGTCAATCATTGCAGCTTGGAGTTGTAAAGCTTTTTCACTAGCCAAAGTCTTCATCTGCTCGCCGATAAAGTTGCTATTATCCTTAATCGTAGATTCGTAACTGAACAACAGATTATCTGCTTGGTTTTTGAGTTCAACCAGTTCTTTACGTCTTCTATCTTCTTCAGAAAATAGTTCGGCCTCTTGGCGCATCCGTTCAACTTCGTTAGTACTCAAGCCACCTGTATTGGTAATCCTGATACTCTGTTCTCTACCTGTGCCTTTGTCTTGGGCAGAAACCTTCAGGATGCCGTTGACATCAATTTCAAAAGATACTTCAATTTGTGGCACACCACGGGGCGATGGGGGAATTCCTGCTAGCAGAAACTTGCCAAGACTCTTGTTATCCCGTGACATTGCCCGTTCACCTTGGAGAATATGAATTTCTACCGAGGTTTGCCCATCAACTGCTGTGGAAAAAATTTGTGACTTACTAGTAGGAATTGTGGTGTTGCGTTCAATAATTTTGGTGAATACTTCACCCAAGGTTTCAATTCCCAAGGACAGAGGGGTGACATCCAAAAGTAAGAGATTATCTACTTCGCCACCCAACACCCCTGCTTGGATAGCTGCTCCCAATGCTACCGCTTCGTCAGGGTTGATAGAGCGATCGGGAGCTTTGCCATTGAAAAACTTAATTAGCGCGTTTTGGACTGCGGGAATTCGGGTAGAACCACCTACTAAAATAATCCGATCTATGGCTGATGGTTTGAGATCCGCATCTTTGAGTGCTTGGATCATCGGTTCGATGGTGGCTTCAATTAATTGTCCTGCAAGCTCTTCAAATTTAGAGCGGCTGAGTTCCATTTCCAGATGCTTTGGACCGGTTTCATCAGATGTGATAAACGGCAGGTTAATGGAGGTATTAACCATGCTGGAGAGTTCAATTTTCGCCTTTTCTGCTGCTTCTCGTAGGCGTTGCAGTGCCATCTTATCTTGGGAAAGATTGATTTTTTCGTCTTGCTGAAAGCGTTCCATCAGCCAAAGCACGATCGCATTATCAAAGTCGTCTCCACCTAAGTGGTTGTTACCACAAGTCGCCTTAACTTCAAAAACGCCATCCCCAAGTTGCAGGATCGATACGTCAAAAGTACCGCCTCCTAAGTCGAATACTAAAATTAGCTGCTCTTGGTCTTGCTTTTCCAATCCGAAAGCTAAAGCCGCAGCTGTTGGTTCATTGATGATTCGCAGAACTTCTAATCCTGCAATTGTGCCTGCATCTTTAGTAGCTTGTCTTTGAGCATCTGTAAAATATGCAGGTACGGTGATCACTGCCTGAGTGACTTCTTCACCCAAGAAGTTTTCCGCATCCTGCTTAAGCTTTTGCAGGATCATGGCGGATAGTTCTTGTGGCGTATAATTTTTTGAGCGGATTTGGACATCAACGGTATCGTCTCGACCTTTGACACAGTTGTAGGGGACGCGATCGCGTTCTATATCAGTCTCTTCCCAACGCCGCCCGATGAATCGTTTAATACTGTAAATTGTGTTTTCGGCATTGGTTACGGCTTGACGCTTTGCCAATTGACCAACCAAGCGATCGCCACTCTTGCCAAATCCCACAATACTTGGAGTAGTTCGTCCACCTTCAGAATTGGAGATCACCAGTGGTTGACCGCCCTCCAAAACTGCGACGCAACTATTAGTAGTGCCTAAGTCGATTCCAATAACTTTTCCCATATTCGCCAGTATTTTTACTGAGTCTTCCTGCTGTAATATGTCGCGGACTAACTTTTTAGCTCCAAACTAAGGCTAGCGGATAACGTCTGTGGAACCCATTTTGCTGGTAGCAAGAGGAAGTTGAAACACAGAAAGTTATCCAAAGCCTTGTCCAAGTTTTAGGTACGCGATGCTCGTCCTTGCTAGAACCCAGGCACTTTTGGTCAGCGAGACGAGCAACTACAGCTTAACTGAAGGCTTGACTCGACTGATCTTCCTCCGTAGAAGGTGTATCTTCCTTTGGAGCAGCTACTTTGACCATTGCATGGCGTAGCACACGTTCGCCCAAGTAATATCCGCGCACTAACTCTTCTAACACTGTTCCTTCAGGATGTTCATCCGTAGGTTCCCGCATTACTGCTTCGTGCAGGTTAGGATCAAATTCTTGACCTTCAGGACGCATTGGTGACACACCCAACCGCTTCAGGCTATCTACTAATTGTTTGTAAACGCCTTGGTAGCTTTTGTGCATGGTCATTTCGCCATCAGATTGAGGTTTGAGGTGCGATCGCGCCCGCTCAAAATTATCAACCACTGGCAGCAATTCTAGAATCGTGTTCCGCTTCATCTGCGTCTCTAGCTCTTCTTTTTCTTTGCTAGTGCGTTTCCGATAATTCTCAAAATCAGCAGCAATCCGCATATATTGAGTACTACGCTCTTCTAGCTGCGTTTTGAGAGACTCAATTTGTTGAGTGAGTTCTGCCAAAGCTGCCGTTTCCACTCCAGTGTTCTCGGTTGCAGCAACACCAGTTTCTGGATTGAAAGTAGCTGCATCTCCCGATACATTAGTTTGGGCTGACACTTGCTCTGTCACCTCGCTATCAGATTCATTGAAATTAATTTGGGCTGGGAAGTCACTCTTCATTGCTTGCTTTACCTCTGTTGGTTCACCCAATTGCTGGCTAGTATTGTTTATCTGTTTATTTTCATCCATCATTGTCCACTCATTCCAGATGCTTGCTATTTATGGCAGTGTATCTCCATTGTTTGCAACCGTCGTCATCCACGACTTGCAACTGAGGCTGATTTTTTTGCCGACAAGTTTCTGGAAGTGATATAACCATTTTCTTATTGTGACAAATGGTGAACACGTTCGCGTAGGCACTATTAAGGCGGGAACCCGAACGAGTAGTCTACCTCTAGGAGTAAGTAATTTGGAAGAGTGGCAGAAAGCAGTATCTTTAATTTTGTTAGCGCAGCATTAGTTAGCGCGCATACTCTATAAGAGTTGCAAGCTACGCTTTTAGCGTCTCGTAGAAAGCGTCATTTTGAACTCCGAGCGTACTCCTTTGGTAAAGCAAGCGACTTAACTCAGGACTTTTTTGGGAAATGAGAATTCTATCTCACAGGCTGGGAATACTTTAAGCAGAGGTTCCCCTACTCATTCGCTCATTTATGACTTACTCGTCACCACAACGGCGCAGTACCGCTCTAACTACCAGAACAGAGTTTTCGCCCTTTGGCAACAAGCTAGTGCAATCTGGCTATGTCAATACCGAACAGATGAGGCAGGCATTAATTGAAAGCCGCAAATCTGGCCGACCCTTAACGGAAGTACTAGAGTCAATTACTGGGCAACAACTATCACCTGAGTTGCTCAGGCAATACAAAAAACAGCAGCTATTTGAACTTAAAATACTATACGGTGTTGAATTCCTCGATCCGGAAGTCAACTCCATTGGCAACACGATGATGGGGAACCTGATTGAAACCCTCATCCCAGTGGATATCTGCCGTCGCCATCGTTTAGTACCACTATCGAAACACGAAGACCAAACCCCGCCCTCAGTTTTAGTGGCGATGGTCGCTCCAGATAATCTAGAAGCTTCCGATGACCTGAACCGCATCTTGCGTCCCCAAGGGCTAGCATTACAGCGTATGGTGATCACACAGGAAGACTACCAGCAGCTAATCAACCAATATCTGGATGAAATGGCTGTTCGGCAAAAACACCTGGAACAAGAAAAGTTTACAGATATTAATCAGGATTTAGAAAACCTCGGAAATCTTGATCTTGCAGATGCTCCTGAAGAAATGGAGGCTGATTTAGGAGCAGCGATGAAGGGTGCAGAGGATGCCCCAGTGATTAACCTAGTCAACAGAATTCTGGCTAAAGCTTTGCATGAGGGCGTTTCTGACATTCACATCGAACCACAAGAAGAAAACTTACGCATTCGCTTTCGGAAGGATGGGGTACTGAAGGAAGCTTTCGATCCCCTACCGAAAAAAATTATCCCGGCGGTGACAGCCCGATTTAAAATCATCTCAAATCTAGACATTGCTGAACGCCGTATGCCCCAAGATGGACGTATCCGGCGGATGTTTGAGGGACGTAAGGTTGACTTCCGGGTGAATACCTTGCCCAGCCGCTACGGGGAAAAGGTGGTACTGCGGATTTTGGATAACTCCTCCACCCAACTGGGATTAGATAAGTTAATTACCGATCCAGAGACTTTACATATTGTTCAGGATATGGTTAGCCGTCCCTTTGGGCTAATTTTGGTAACTGGGCCAACTGGTTCCGGGAAAACAACCTCGTTGTATTCTGCACTCTCAGAAAAGAATGATCCCGGAATTAATATCAGTACTGTGGAAGACCCAATTGAGTACAGTCTTCCAGGGATTACTCAAGTACAGGTGATTCGGGAAAAAGGGCTGGATTTTGCTACCGCGTTGCGGGCTTTCTTGCGACAAGATCCAGATGTGCTGCTGGTGGGTGAAACGCGGGATAAGGAAACGGCAAAAACAGCAATTGAGGCTGCCTTGACCGGTCACTTGGTATTAACTACTTTACATACCAATGATGCCCCAGGAGCGATCGCTCGTTTGGGAGAAATGGGAATTGAGCCTTTCATGGTTTCTAGTTCGCTAATTGGCGTTCTAGCTCAACGTTTGGTGCGGCGTGTATGTTCTGAATGTCGTATTCCCTACACTCCTACAACCGAGGAACTGGCTCGTTATGGTCTATCAGCTTCTTCTGATGTCGGAGTCACCTTCTATAAGGCTAACACCTTGACATTAGATGGGATCGCTGAAGCCAAAACCAAAAATCAGCTTTGCTCAAAATGTAATGGTGTCGGCTACAAAGGGCGTTGTGGTGTTTATGAAGTCATGCGAGTCACCGAAAACTTGCAAACTCTCATCAACGAAGATGCACCCACAGAACGCATCAAGGAAGTGGCAATAGAAGAGGGTATGAAAACCTTGCTGGCTTATAGTTTGGACTTAGTGCGCGAGGGTTCCACCACTCTAGAAGAAGTAGAACGAGTGACATTTACTGATACTGGTTTGGAAGCAGAGTTAAAAGCCAAACGCAAGACTGGCCTTACCTGCCGCAGTTGTGATGCCACATTGAAACAAGAATGGCTGGATTGTCCTTACTGTATGACATCTCGATTTTGAGACTAGTCATTAGTCATTGGTTATTAGTCATTAGTTGATGCTTCGTAACTTTAAACAAATGACAAAAGACAAATGACAAAGGACAAACAATAAACATTAAAAGGAAGCAGAACTATGGAAATGATGATTGAAGACTTGATGGAACAGTTGATTGAACTGGGTGGCTCGGATATGCATTTATCCGCAGGTTTGCCTCCCTACTTCCGCATCAGTGGCAAACTCACTCCCATCGGTGAGCATGTATTGACAGCCGATCAATGTCAAAGGCTGATTTTTAGTATGCTCAACAACACCCAGCGTAAAACCTTAGAGCAGACCTGGGAATTAGATTGTTCTTATGGTGTTAAGGGTTTGGCTCGCTTTCGGGTGAATGTTTATAAAGAACGTGGTGCTTATGCCGCTTGTTTACGGGCATTAAGTTCTAAGATTCCTAACTTTGAAAAATTAGGTCTGCCAGATATAGTGCGGGAAATGTGCGATAAGCCCAGAGGACTTATTCTAGTGACAGGCCCTACAGGTTCCGGCAAGACAACTACCCTAGCGGCAATGATTGACTTGATCAACCGCACCAAGGCAGAGCATATTTTAACGGTGGAAGACCCAATTGAATTTGTCTACGAACCAATTAAAAGCTTGGTTCACCAACGACAACTGGGTGAAGATACTAAGAGCTTTGCTAACGCTTTGAAAGCAGCTTTGCGGGAAGATCCAGATATTATTCTGGTGGGAGAAATGCGCGATTTGGAAACGATTTCTTTGGCGATTTCCGCAGCAGAAACAGGACACTTGGTATTTGGTACTCTCCACACCAGTTCCGCCGCCCAAACTGTTGATCGGATTATTGACGTTTTCCCTCATGAAAGACAAACGCAGGTGCGGGTGCAGTTATCTAACTCATTAGTAGGAGTATTTAGCCAGACTTTGGTATCCAAGAAAAACCCTAAACCTGGTGAATATGGTCGGGTGATGGCTCAAGAAATTCTGATAGTCACTCCTGCTATTTCCAACTTGATTCGAGAAGGCAAAACATCTCAAATTTACTCAGCTATTCAAACTGGTGGCAAATTGGGGATGCAAACTCTGGAGAAGGTTTTAGCCGATTTTTACAAAGCCGGAACCATTTCCTTTGAAGCTGCGATGTCTAAAACTTCTAAGCCAGATGAAATCCAACGTCTCATCGGGAATTCTACACCGCAAGCAGGCGCAGGTGCAAAACCTGGTGCAGCGGCCAAAGCGCATTAAAGGAATTAGGGAGATGAAGGAGATAACGGGAAAAGGGAACAAAGAGTAATAACTCCTAACTCCTAACTCCCCACTCCCCATGCCCAATGAATAACAACTATTTTGAATTTATTTATGCCAAACTTTGTTGCCCGTGTTCGGGATTCGCAAGGAAAATCTCGAACAGAAAAAATTGTTGCCGAATCCTTAGTACAAGCCCGTACTAATCTGAGAGATCAAGGTTTTGTAATCCAAGAACTCAAGCAATCTCAAGGATTTCAACCAGATATTGCCTTCAAAAAATTCCAGAATTCCTTAGTTAAGGTTTCTGTGAAAGACAAAGCAGTTTTTTCCCGTCAATTTGCCGTTTTGATGAATGCGGGAGTTGCGATCGTTAGAAGTTTAGGGGTACTTTCTGAACAGTGTAGTAATACTAAACTCAAACAAGCCCTAGTTGAGATTAGCACTGATGTTCAAAGTGGAATGAACCTTTCAGAGGCAATGCGGAAGCATCCTGACTGCTTTGATGGGTTATATGTGAGTATGATTCAAGCCGGTGAAGTGGGTGGTGTTCTAGATGAAGTATTGAATCGTTTAGCTAAGTTGTTAGAAGATGTTGCTCGTCTACAAAACCAAATTAAATCAGCATTATCTTACCCAACTGTTGTGGGTTTTATAGCAGTTGCAATCTTTCTCGGTATGACCATTTTTCTTATTCCCATTTTTGCAAAGATTTTTACAGAAATCGGAACTCAACTACCGCCTCTAACACAATTCTTGATGGATGCTAGTCAATTTTTAAGAAGTCCGAAGGTTTTTGTACTTATTGCTGTTCTTGTAGGAGCGAAAATTGCCTTTACACAATACGGTAAAACTCCTGTTGGTCGCATAACACTTGATCGTCTTTCCCTCAAGCTGCCATTGTTTGGTGACTTAATTCAAAAATCTTCAGTTGCCCGCTTTAGCCGAACTTTTGGTTCTTTGACTCGTTCAGGGGTGCCAATTTTAACTTGCTTAGAAATTGTCCGAGATACATCAGGAAACCAAGTAATTGCCAATGCCATAGACGCAGCTCGGATGGAGATTCAACAGGGAGGTATGATTAGTCTTGCTTTACAAAAAGATGCCGTTTTTCCGGCTATGGCAATTCAGATGATTAGTATTGGAGAAGAAACTGGAGAACTAGATGCAATGTTGATGAAAGTTGCTGATTTCTATGAAGATGAAGTTGAGCAAGCAGTAAAAGCAATGACTAGTATTTTGGAACCAGTGATGATTGTAGTTTTAGGTGGGATGGTTGGAACTATTTTGCTAGCAATGTATTTGCCTATGTTCGCGGTCTTTGAAAAGCTGGGATAAGGGATTAAGAGTTAAGAGTTAGGATTTAAGGGTTTAAGCTCTTTACTGTTCATCCTCATTTTTAACTCTTAACTACTTAATTTTATTTCTAACTCCTAACTCCTAACTATTTAATCAACCATGACTGTGCAAAAATCTCACTATGAAGCGAGTTTGGCAGAGTACAGCAATCATCTAGCTGCGATCGCCTTACTAAAGCAATATCGGCCATACTTAGAGATGATTCCCAGTCTGCGCCGTCCAGATGAAAGTGTTATCACTATCCCCTTGCCAATTGTCCGGCTTCGCAATACTGCGACAACAACTCCACAAACAATCTGCTTACCCTGTGATGTGGCAATTTTGATGTGCGATCCAGAGTGGAAAATCAAAACTGGAGCCGAAATTTTAGTCTTTATTCATCGCGCTCACGAAGACTTTTCTGATTTGTTAGGACGTTGGCGACAAACCCAAGTTTTCCTAGACAATGATTATGAATGGTTAATGCCTCTCCGTCACAGTCATATTTTGAGTGAGGGGGCTAATATTATATATCCTTTGTTCGTTGTGTTTAGTGATACTTTAGAACGTATCCAACGAGGACTCGTAGGGGCCGAACTTCCATTTATTATACAAACACCAGATTCGCTGCTTGAAGAGGATGTGACAGATATTTTTTGTCCAGAAATCCCACCAGCTTAGAAAAAATTAGGAGTTAAGAGTTTTCAATTGCAACTTTTAAACAAAACCAGAGATTTTGAAGTCTCAAGTTTAGTTTTTAACTCCTAACTCCTGTAAAGACGCGATTAATCGCATCTCTCGTAATTATTACCTGACAAATTGGGGCATAATTTCAGCAGCAGTGAATATTCCATAAATGCCACGTTGGTGCAATTGTCTACCAGCTTTGAGATAGCCAAAGGCAGGGCCGCAGACATTAGCTGCCATGCTCGTTTCATCTCCTAGAGTAAAGGTATGAGTGGAAATCTTACCTTCAAAGGTGCGTCCTGTTACCTTAACATTGGTGCTGAGGGGCTTTTTCGGATTGCGAGTATCGACTACACCACCAACAGTAACGCGATCGCGATCGCAAATTCCCGCTACTTCTAGCATGACATCATCAGCGTGTTCCATATTCTTTAAGGTAAGCACGCCATTAGTTTTATCTAGTAGTGCTTCTACTTCTGCGTCAGTCATTGCCCTAGCGGTTTCCACTGTGTAACCAGGCATGTGGCCAATATCTTCCCGAACAGTGGCGCGGTAAGCTTCCCAGTTGGCAATTCCGACTCCAAAGGTTATTTCGACTTGATGAATTTCGGCGTAGCTTTGGGCTGCTAATGCGGCGGCGGCGGTTAACAATCCGGGTGTTGCACCGCAGCCTGTCATATAGGTAATCCCGGCGGCTTGCAGTTCTTCTTTCATCGCCAGTAATTGTTCTACGGCAGTGGTGCGCTTAATTGCATCCACTAGCACTCCACGCCAACCAGATTTGATAAACTCTTTCGCTACAGAGGGGATAAAATCGTTTGGTAGGTTAGGTAAAGCCAGAAAATACCCATCTACAGGTTGAGCTATTTTAATTACATCTTCAATACTTTGATTTGTTAATGTACCAACTGGCTCCAAATAACCTACGGAATCTTGGGATTGGTAGGTTGCAATGCATTCTTGAGTATTTAAACCTTCAGCAGCATAAGCGTAACCTTTTTGATCTGCGGCTGCGACTAAAACCATTTCCTGTTTAGCAGCAAGTACTTTGGCGGCGGCTTGTCCGAGTCCGCCGAAACCTAGTACTCCTACACGTATCGCTGACAAGATATTTGCTGTACTCATAGTCAATTACTGAAGTTGAATCACAAGCCTTCAAACTTTACCATCTCAGCTTGTGGCTGATGGCTGACAGCTTTTAGCTATAAAGGTTAATTATGCTTCATTATCCTGGTTAGTTCTCTAAGCAAATCAGTTTTTTCACCAGAAATTCTTGCTGAGTGATTTAGGCTTGGGCAAATTTTCACGCAAAATAGCATCAAAAATATAAAGGATTGCGAACACCCCGACTACCACAATTAAGAACATGGGTATAAATCATGGTTATTTTCACATATTCGTTACTGAGTAACTCTTAACCATCAGGAGCATAAGCTTAAGTAAGTCGGCGAGCATAACTCAAACTATATGAATTAATGTAAAACATATTGAAATTATTTCGTAGTGAAGGACTTAACCCTACTTGAGAGCTTCAGCCCTCACTACAAAACTTGTTAATTTGTTGAAAACGATGGTGGGCATTCAGGAGTACCGGACATCGCTGTGTTTGTTTGAAACATAATTTTGCGAAATATTTTTCATTGCTTGAAATAAAATTAAACAGGAAAAGTGTTTAAATAGGAATTGATGTAAATGTTAGTTGAGATATGCGATTCGATGAATTAGAAAAAGAACGTCAACGCAACCGAATTCTTGCTCAAGAAAGTTTTTCTGAACGCATATCAGTTATAAAAAATTGTATTGATACACAGCATGAATATATTGAATTATTTTTCGGTTTGCTTCAACATCGTCACCTTACGCAGCACGGTGATGCAGAAAAACCAATATTTTCAGCAGTGATCAAAAATGAAATTGCTCTTTACTCAAGCCTAATATTGACTTTAGACGGTTTACACGGATCAGGTTTAGCTTTACTACGATCAGTCTATGAAGCTTTAATGATTGCAAAGTTTGCTTCCATACGAAAAAGCGATAATCTTATCTCGAAGTGGATAGCTGGAGAAACAATTTATTTTTCAAATGCAATTTTGAAGAAAATTGTTACACCAGAACTTAAAGAGTTAAAAATTCTTTGGGGAGCATTGTGTAACGTATCCCATGCAACTATTTATTCATATCAAGTTTTCACCAGGTTTGAAGATGTAGAACAAGAAGTAGCGGGCAATCTTGCTATTTTGATAATGTTATTAGGTTGCAATTTTCACTTAATTAATAAGCACTATGTTACTAGAGAAATGGCATATTTAGCCAAAGAATATCACAGGGAAGAGGGTGAGTTTCAACGTCGCCGAGATGCCGCAAAGATTGCTGTCCAAAAAGCTACAATATTTATTTCTTCTCAGGCTCGGGAAGTTATTAGAGATTATTCAAGGGTTTGGCAACTAGCTCCTTCTATAATTTCATAAATCTAAAGGAGTGGTTTCACTTAATAATAATTAGAGATTACTTGCCACAACGTACTTAAGAGGTACAGGGCAGCGAGTGAGCTTTCAGATACACTGTACTGCATCCAATCCAAGTAAAAAACCTTACTTAAAATAAGACCGACCGAATGGTAATGATAAAGTTTTTCAAGAATTTTTATATTTTTGTAACTCAACTAGCTGGCTATACTACGTCTAATGCTTATTTTTAGGACTTTTGCCGCTTAATTGGCAGGCTCGGTTGTTACCTTGACTAATCGATGAGGTTAAGAGAAACTAACTAAATACTGATGTGACTGCTTATAAATTTAATAAGTTTTGTAAAGATTCTGAGATATATATGTTGAAAGATGGAACATTATTTAACAAATGGCAAGTTTGTATCTAAGTAAAAATGTTCCTACGGCTATATTTATAGCCTTCTGCTAAGGCAGTACAATTTAAGCGTACTTATCCTGGTTGGCCAAGAGCATGGAGACATTAGAGTTCATAATCTATCCAGACGGTCGGGTACAAGAGAAAGTCACTGGTATTGTGGGTGCTTCTTGCGCGGAGGTTACAGCAGCAATAGAGGCGCAATTGGGGCAAGTACTTAATCATGAGCCAACCTCAGAATATTTCGCCGCGAAGTTGCAGCAATCTAATGTGGCGAATACCCACACCACTTACAGCGATTGGTAAGTTTTCACAGTAGTTTAGTGTTATTAATTCACAACCACCATGTCACACTTTAGCCAAATTAAGACTCAAATCCGTAACCTTGATTCTTTGAAAGATGCTTTGACTGAATTGGGCGTAGACTGGAAACCTGGCCCACGCGAAGTCCGTGGCTATCGCGGTCAAACCCATCCTGCGGAAGTTAGTATTGAGCAGGAAAATGGCTATGATATCGGCTTTAGATGGAATGGCAAGGAATATGAATTAGTAGCTGATTTGCAATATTGGCAGCAAGACCTTTCTGTGGATGGATTTTTGCGCCAGGTAACACAGCGCTATGCTTATCAAACAGTTGTGAAAGAAACTGCTCGTGTTGGTTTTCAAGTCTCTGAACAACAAAAAAATGAAGATGGTTCCATTCGTCTGGTAGTACAGCGCTGGAGTGCGTAATGGCTGATTTTCTGCCGTCGCCGGAAGAACAAGAAGATAACCGTTCCGGTTTGGAACCAGAATTAGGGGGTTTTTTACGGGATGCCCCAGAACGTTCTGGTTTAGAACCGGAACTGGGCGGTTTGTTGCGCCAAAATGGTGTTTATGTTGATGAAATCACCTGTATTGGTTGCAAGCATTGCGCTCATGTTGCACGTAACACCTTTTATATTGAACCAGATTACGGGCGATCGCGCGTGGTTCGGCAAGATGGAGACGCTGAAGAAATTATCCAAGAAGCAATTGATACTTGCCCGGTTGATTGTATTCACTGGGTTGATTACACTGAATTGAAAAACTTAGAAGCAGAGCGCAAATATCAAGTAATTCCTGTAGTGGGTTATCCGGTAGAACAGGCCGTTGCTGCTAGCGAACGTCGGCGTAAAAAGCAAAAGTTAAAGACAAAAAAATCTCGTTATTAACAAAAAACATTAAATCAATATAATAAAGGACTGGGTATATCCAGTCCTTTTGCTTTTCGTAATATAGTTAATTTCTGACAGCTTTTTGGTAAGTCTTTTAATCCAAAATCGTTATGGTTGGCTTCATTTGAAATTTAGAGGATCATGTTGTGAAAGTAATTTTTCTACTTTAGCCTCGTCTAACCTAGCGGTTAATCTTCTATTTTCATGCAAGTCTCTAGTAGTTTTCGCCAACGTAAAAGTTGAGCCAACAGAGAAAGCCATACCCATACCCATAAAGCCCTTGACCCAACCATTTACAGGTAAGTTTACAATGCCGAAGCTGGTCATAGAAATAGAAATCACAAAAGCTGCCCAAGTTTGAATAACCCAAGCTGGACTGTCTTTTTGAGTACCAATTGTTTGCATATTTCCTAACTTTGATATTTGATATGAGTGATTTATACTAATTCGTAATTACAGCTATTTTCAGGTAAATAGACCACGCACTAGGGTATAGCATTACTATGCCTCTGCGTCAGATGTGCTTCAAATACATGAAAGCTGCTGTAAAAGGCATCAGATTTTATCTGGGTTTCCAGACTTGTATCTGTAGTTTAATGTTGAAAAAGTGGTGTTAAAAGAATTGTATTCATTGGTAGGTTTACTGTTATCAACAGTAAGACCAGTTTGGTAACTGGGCTCCGAAAGATAAGCTCAAGAGCAATTGAAGTAAATAGAAACTGGCACAAAGTTTGTACCAGTTTTATAAGTGGCATTAAACAGATTAATTTACTTATTCATCTGGAAAAGTCTGTACCTTGCCATCAGGACTGAGAACAACTCGAATTCTGACATCTTGTCCGCGTGTATTGGCGGAAACAAAAGGTTTACCAACTTCAGGCATCCCAGTGCTATCAACGAATTCTCTTGCTGCCTTATTAAGAGGAAAAATTCGTTCAACTGTGCCGTCAACACTGACTATCAGACTGTACTCTAATGTTTGTCCTAGTCCAGTAGGTGGTTGCCAACGCTTTTTTAGGTATTCTCTAGCTTCTGCTACTTGAGGTGTATCAAATAATGTACCAGTAGCCACTTCTCTGGATTTAGGGGTTTTACGTGCATCTCCTAATTGGTCGATGAATGGATTGTTCTCCGCAGTTCTAGACGAAGGAAGTTGTGAAGCGGGTTTTTCTCCAGTAGAAGGTTGCTGTAGGGAATTGATTCTTTCGTCTAGCTGTTGTGAGTTTAGTGCAGAGGTATTGCCACGATTATTATTTGGTATGCTCTCAAGAGACGGAGGGAGAACTGGTGAGATATTAGTTGGTAAGCTGCCTGGGTTAGAAGATAGTCTGGGTGGCAAATTCCGCAACTGAGGGAGAGTTCCAGCTTGGGAATTTGACCCTGTAGGGTTCTGTCCAAGATTTGGTACTATGGCGATTTCCTGTCCTGGGATTTTACTTGATGGTGAGTTAGCGAGGCTCGCCGTTCGCGTAGCGTCTCGCAAAGAAGGCATCGCTCGATTACTAGGAAGGGTTGCAGTGTTGCCCTGAGTTGTTGTCAGTGCATTATTGGGAAATAGAGGTTGCGGTGCAGAAAAACTAGAACTAGGGGCTGTTAAAGGTGCTTGGGGCAAAGTAGATGTGGAAAGTGGAGGAGTGGAACCTAGCAAATTATCCGATGGAGGGATAATTCCAGGTTCAGGCGTAGGAAAGTTTAGTGAAGTTGAAGGTTCTAAGGCAGTCTTTACTGCTGCTGGATCTGATGTTTTAGCTGTTTGCTGTTCCTTTCCCCTAATGCTGTTAGCATATTGCCAAGTAACTGGTAAGAAACCTATACCTAACACTAATACTGCGGCAACAGGTGCCCAAGCAGGGAACCTCAGAGTCGAACTCGTGCTGTTGAGAGTTGGGAGTGCCATAACATCAGTTGAGTATTCATCTAAAGCACTTGCCAAATCGAATAATTGCAGCAGAGTGAGTTTAATTACGGGGCCAGATGAGTGGTTGGTAAGAGAACCGAGAAATAAGTTGTGAGTTAAATAGCTGCTTGGTTCTAAGCGGATATTTGCCCCAGGAAACTGGGTGCTAAAGGAATTTAATGTTTTTGTTGAGGACTTTAATTCCGGCTCACCCATTGCTGTGCCTGATTCCTGGGTACCGGAGAAACTTACCCAAAAGCTTTCTGGAGACTGTTGAAGGAATTGCTGTACGTAGTTTGTGACTGCATCACATAAAGCTTCAAGTTGCTCGCGATCGCCCCGAATTGGAACTCTGTGTTCTTCTGGGAGTCGGGGATCATCAAAGCGTAGTTCAAAGCTTAGGTGTTTGAGGACAGTTTTCCCCATCCAACGGGATAGAGGCGAGCTTTGGGCGAATACTTCTAGCGTACAAGTAGGTGGTGTGTAGCGACGAATTACAGAATTTGATAGAGGCATGGCAGGAACTGCGAGGAAGACTATTTGGGATTTTGCAAAAAGTTAAGCCAGTTGCTTGCAAAGAAAAGTTAAACGGTGGATTCCTTCTGAGTGAAGGAAGTTGGTCAGGTTTCTTTCGTTATGTAGTCTTGTACTAGGAGGAAGCATTGCTGATAGTGCATCGCTCAAGAGCTAATGACGATCAAAAGAGTTTCCCGATCTAGCAAACAAATCACAAGCAAATTTTGATTGAGGAATTTCAAATTTCAAATCTAAAATTTTGTCGAACCGTCTATAAGTGCTAGCCAGAGACGGCGATGTCCACCAGGGGCGCTGTAAAAAAGTAAATCTACAAGCAGTTTTAGTGCCAGGTTAGTAAGCAAATCTGTTGAGATTTTCTCATCCTCTTCCATGCGCTCTTGGTAGGTGTTGCAAAAAGCATCAATATAGTCTCCAAGTAAGGCAGCTTGGTGAGGTTCCCGGTTATTTTCTGCCATTTGTTCCAACAGACCGACAGCGCGGCGAATCAATTCCTGGTGCTGTTTGGCTAAGTAGCAGATGATCAGAACAAGCGATCGCGCTTCTTCGACATCTAGCTTTTTCCGCCCTCCTTGACCTTTGCGTAGGGGATTTGATTGGCGCAATCGCCATAAAGCTACGCGGTCTGGCACTCTTGACTCTAAATTCAGATCAGTTGCCGCCGAAAGCATAGCCTCTGAACCAATCCCAGTTAAGGTTTCTAGCGCCAACAGCACCAAGTCTAATTGGGTTTTGATATTGTCCCATTGAACTGTGTTTGGGGCTGGAAGCTTGATTAAATCCTCCCACTGAGAATTTGGCGTGGCTGAGTTGGCGGCCGAGTGCATAACTTTTAGCATAGGTGATCAAGCTGATAGGGGATGTTGCTGTTACCCATTTTGAAACCAGACTCTCAAGCATCAAACTTGGTTTCCCATAGCTATGAGCCAGAGACTTCAGCTAGATTTTTCTATGTGGTAAACAGCATGTATCTTTGTCCTACTCTAGATGAAAATTTATTTTCAACAAAGTAGAAAAGTATCAATTCTAATTAAGGTTTACCTGACTTTCACTGCTAATTCCGTACAAGAGTATAAATAAACAATGTTACGATTTACCCAAATAATAGCGAAAACCCTAATTCTTAGGTAGGGGCAATTCATGTAGACGCAAAGCAGCTTCCCGCAGGGTATTGCCCCTACAGCGTGTGGTTTTGCCTAAATCCTAAATCTTAAGAATGCTAACCCTAATTATCGCTAAGTAATTATTTAGAATACCTCCTAATTTATTTGCGGTTGGAAATTTTGAAATTTCTTGATGTTTATTACTTAGTCTTCATGTATTCCGAGAGCGACGATATCACTTGAAATACTTTATTCGCAAAGAGTGTAACCCAGTACCCTTTTCTTCTTCTCTGTAAATTTATCAGTAAATAATGTAAAGAGTATGCAAAGATGTACCTGCAAGCAAAGATACTTAAGTAAATACAGTAGTATATGGTCAGTATTGGGTTGTTAAGGTGTTTTCTATTTTCAAGCTAAACATCTACGCAGAATTGCTCCCAAACAAGGTATAAAAATATCGAAATAGTTGACTATTAGGTAAGTAAAAGTTATGGAAAACATCATTGGAACCGACAGTAATGATACACTGTTCGGCAGTCTCGACGCTGACACGATTAACGGTCTTGCAGGGAACGATACCATTAGACCTAACGGGGCTTATGGGGGCTATGATACCGTGACTGGTGGTGGTGGTAAAGATCAATATTACTACTACAACTACAATATCGATAGTATCATCACCGATTTTGGTGGCGTAGGTAAAGGAACAAACCCAACCGCAGCAGTTATTGCCGAGGTGGACACTCTAAATTTCCAAGGCTATGGCTTCACTGCCCAAAATCTGCTACTGACTCAGAATGGCAGCAATCTGGAAATCTCCTTTGCAGCATCGGGTAGTCCCAAAGTCATCCTGGAAAACTTCGCCCTAGAAAACCTAGATAACCTCAGCAAATCTACAGGAGCCACCGTAGATTTGGGTAATATTCTGTTTGATGGGCAAACTAGCATTAGTGACAGCTTTGATGTCTTCAATGCCAACTCCACTCAAAGCACAATCTTCAGTAAGAATACAGTCACCTTCCTTAATGATTTGAATAACAATGTTAACGGCTTTGACAACTCAGATGATGTCATAAATGGTCAGGGTGGTGATGATATTATTGACGGCAAGAGTGGCAACGACTTGCTGCGAGGTGGTGAAGGCAATAATACTCTCATTGGTGGCGCTGGCAACGATACCTTGAACGTTGAATATTCAACAGGTGATAACACTCTCAACGGTGGCACTGGTAACGATACATTAACGGCTAGCGGTTCAACAGGTAATAACCTGCTCTCTGGGGGCAATGGCAATGATTATCTTGACCTTTCTGGCTACTTATCCAGCTTCGAAAGCTCAGGCCAGTTTTTCTCCTTCGACTCTCGCTCAAGAGGCAATAACACCATCAACGGAGGTGCAGGTGACGATACATTGAGAGCTAGCGGTTCAACAGGTGATAACCTACTCTCTGGGGGCGATGGCGATGATTATCTTGACCTTTCTGGCGTCTTTAACGCCTACAGGGGTTATTCCGACTCTCGCTCAAGAGGCAATAACACCCTCAACGGAGGTGCAGGTGACGATACATTAACGGCTAGCGGTTCAGATGGCGATAACCTGCTCTCTGGGGGCGATGGCAATGATTTTCTTGATATTTCTGGCGACTACATCTCTTACGACTCTTACGGTTATTTCTCCCCCTACTCCGACTCTCGCTCCATAGGTAATAACACCCTCAACGGAGGCTCAGGTAACGATACATTGGGTGCTAGCGGTTCAACAGGCGATAACCTACTCGATGGGGGGACAGGTGATGATTTGTTGTTTGTCGATTACAAGAATGCTATCGGTGGGATCGCTACAACTTTTAATGCCACCACTAACATTGGCTTAATTACAGCAGGCACGAGTGGGATTAACTACAAGAATATTGAACGATTAAATATCTCAGGTACAGCCTTCGATGACAATATTGTGGGGAACTCTGGCAATGATACGCTCTCTACGGGATCTGGTGGCAAAGATACGATAGATGGGGGTAATGGTGATGATTTGTTATTCGTCAATTACAAGAATGCTATCGGTGGGATCGCTACAACTTTTAATGCCACCACTAACATTGGCTTAATTACAGCAGGCACGAGTGGGGTTAGCTACAAGAATATCGAACGATTAAATATCTTAGGTACAGCCTTCGATGACAATATCGTGGGAACCTCTGGTAATGATACGCTCTCTACGGGATCTGGTGGCAAAGATACGATAGATGGGGGTAATGGTGATGATTTGTTGTTCGTCGATTACACCAATGCTACAGGGGGGATTACTTCGACATTCAATGCTACTAGTAACACTGGCTCAATTACAGCAGGCACGAGTCGGGTTAGTTACAAGAATATCGAACGATTAAATATCTTAGGTACAATCTTTGATGACAATATTGTAGGGGGTTCGGGCAATGATACGCTCTTCGGGGGCAGTGGCAATGATACCCTCTATGGAGGGGATGGTACTGATACCTTTGTTTTCAATAGTTACGGTTACTATGAAGGCGTTGCTAGCCTTTATGACTTCAACGCCACCAATGAATATGCCACCAATGAAGTGATTCAGGTATCGGCTAATGGTTTTGGCAGTGTCGGTGGGTTATCATTAGGCACGCTCTTGGCTACTCAGTTTACCATCGGAACATCTGCAACCACTACCGAAGAGCGATTTATCTACAACAGCGCGACAGGTGGACTGTTCTTCGACCAAGATGGTAGTGCTGGGTCTACTCAGGTGCAATTTGCACAATTATCTGCTGGATTGTCACTAAGCAACTACAATTTTGTAGTTGTTTAATCGGAATTAGTGCTTTGCCATCACTAAGAGGTACGCTTTGCGAGGTGTTATTTTTAGCATCTCGCAATCGAATGCGAGAGCGTTAAATCGTGGCGAATTGAGGGTTAAATTTTAAACGCATAGGCGCTTCGCATTCCCGCAGGGTAGTCACGCAGAGAATTCGCTTGCTTAGGTATTGCAACTAAATGTTCAAGTAACATAAGCATTCCTGCTTTTTATTTTATGTGAGCAACGGTAACACCAGTGCCGCCATCTGCTTGTTCTGCTGGTTCGTAGTTGTTCACTCTGGGATGCTGTTGCAAAAATGCGTGAACTCCTTGCCGCAGTTTCCCAGTACCGTAACCATGAATAATCCAGACTGGGCCAGTAGCTTCCGAAATAGCTTTATCTAAAATATATTCGGCATCAGCTACCCGTTTACCACGCAAATCGATGGTATTTTTGGAAGTCCGAATTTCTGGGACAGCTGGCGGTGGGGGGGTTACTGCTGCTGGGGTTGGTTTGGCTTTAACAACTGGTTCGGGTTTTTGACCATCTAGAGATTCTACGTCTTGCAACTTCACGTTCATCTTCATTAGCCCAAAGCGAACGCTTAACTCGCCATCCTCATCAGGGGCGGTGATCACATCTGCTATCTGTCCCAATTTTGGAATGCGGACGCGATCGCCTACTTTGGGCATAAAACCAGCTTTTGGTTTTGCTGGCATTGCTGGCTGATATTGCTGGCCAATTTGATTCAAAGCATTGGTGGCTTGCTGGGCTTCTTGGGCTGTGGGCGTACCTTTCTGCAAGCGGCGGATAACTTGGGCAATTTCACCTTTTGCTTGAGCGATCGCTTGCTGAACGGCTATTTCTTGTGAAGCCCGCAAACTGCTTTCCCTCTCTTCCAAACTTGCGGCTTTTGCGGATACTTCTTTGTATAAGCGTTCCGCTTGCTGCAACAAACTTTGGGCTTCGGCTGCTTTGGTTTCCTGGCGGCGGCGTTGGGCTTCTAAGCCAGCAATCACTTGGTTAACTTCATCTGTGGCCTCTCCCACTTGGATTTTTGCCTCTTCTACCACTTCTGGTTTTAATCCCAAACGTAAGGCAATGGTTAAGGCATTAGAACGTCCGGGGATGCCCCACAGCAGACGGTAAGTAGGCGAGAGAGTACTTTCGTCAAATTCTACAGAGGCATTTTCAAACCGCTCGTCTTCGTATTTCAGGGCTTTTAATTCGCCGAAGTGAGTGGTGGCGATGGTTAGTTGGGCATGGTTAGCGAGATATTGCAACAAGGCGATCGCTAGGGCACTTCCTTCAACTGGATCGGTTCCTGCGCCGACTTCATCAAGTAAGACTAGGGATTGGGGATTGGGGATTAGGGATTGGGGATTAGGAATTTCTTTTTCCCTAGTCCCCAGTCCCAAGTCCCCAGTACCCAATGCTTCTAAAATCCGACTAATGCGGCGGATGTGTCCAGAGAATGTGGATAAACTTTGCTGTAAGGATTGTTCATCGCCAATATCTGCCAGCACTTTGTCAAACCAAGGAATTTCCACCGGTTCGCGGGCGGGGACAAATAAACCCACTTTGGCCATCAATGCTGCTAAACCCAAGGTTTTTAAGGTTACAGTTTTACCGCCAGTATTTGGCCCGGTAATGGTTACAACCCGAATTAGCGGGTTGATCAGCAAATCTACAGGAACGACTGGTTGCCCTTGTTCGTGCTGTTGTTGCCACACTAACAGAGGATGTCGTAAGTTCCGTAAGGTAATGATTTCCTTGTCTTCACGCTGGATAAATCGCGGGGGATTCGCTCCTAGCCAGAAACTATAGCGGGATCTAGCGGTTGCCAAATCCAAAGTGGTGGCGATCGCTAACAATCTCTCTAAATCTGGTTTGACTGCGGCGACTTGTTCAGTCAAAATACGGCGAATCGCTTCTTCTTCCGCTTGCTCTCTTCGGATGATTTGCCGTAGTTGGTTGCCTAGAGGTACTACCGAATTCGGTTCTACGTAAAGGGTTGCACCACTGGTAGAGGTATCGTGAACAATACCAGGGATGGCATCTTTTTGCGGTGCTTTTACAGGGATGACAAAGCGATCGCTGCGTTGCGTAATTAGCTGTTCTTGAACTGCCCCAGATTTTGCCTGTAAGATGTTTTGCAGCTTTTGGGTAATTTGGCTGCGTAATCGCCGTAAATCTGTGCGAATTTCTCCCAGTTTTTGACTCGCGCGGTCAGTTACCTGGGCCCGTTCATCAATACATCGGTGAATTTCTTGTTCTAGTTCTGGATAAGTCCGTAAATCGGCAACTAACTCAGTCAGTATTGGCAAATCTTCCTGATTGTCGATAACACGGCGCAAACTTCTAGCACCAGCGAGGGTGGTGGCGATCGCTAACAGTTCTTCCCCTGCCAAAACTCCACTGCGTTCTGCTCGTTCTAAGGAATCGCCAATATCTTGAATTCCCTCAAATGACAGTCCCGTAGTCAGGCGACTTTCCAGTTGGTAGACTTCTTTGGTTTGCTCTAACAACTGTTCGCTTTGGGTCTGAGAATCGGGTATTTTCAGATGACGCGCAGCTGTCGCCCCCAGCTTAGTTGCCGCGAAGGTGGCAAGGTGCTGGCAAAGGCGATGCCATTCTAATAATTCTAAGGTTTCAGATTGGATCAAGGTTTCAACATCTAATCTGAAATTATCGTAACAATTCTAGCTCCTAGATGGCTAAATCTTAAAGGAGAAAATTTCGCTTTATTTAAATCAGCCAGATAGTGTGTGGTAATAACCAAGTAATAAATAGCACATTAAGCTATTTTTTCTGAGAAACTATTCCAACATCTATTGTCATCGAAAATAATAGAGAACTAATTTAAGTAAGAACTATTTCCTTCACCAAAACGTAAGGCTGAACGATGAGAGTATTAAATCGCTTACTGCGCTCAAGATTCCATTCTCCCACCTGTACCGTTGTGGGTTTGGTAATTAATTGCTCATCAATCCACTGTTGTACTGATGGAATGTTATCACTGGCGATCGCTACTCCAACATCCACCAAGTTTAACTCCGGTGCTACCAAAATTACTGCATCTCGTTGTACATGAGGAATTAGCCACTCCCACTCTGCCTCATCCAAAATTTCTGTTAATTCCGCTCTTAAATCCGACATCATTCATCAATTTGTATTGTCTAACAAATTATTTTACATTAATTACTACAGACGCGATTCATCGCATCTCTATTCCCACCTTTTGTAGAGACGCGATTTATCGCGTCTCTAAACTTCAGATTTCATTTCATCAATTTCAAATAAAGATACAATTACTCCTGCGATTGGAATAGATATAAAAACACCTAATAATCCTGCTACTCTAGCACCTACTAGCAAAGCAAAAAATATCACTACAGGATTAAGATTCAGCGCATCTTGCATAATTCGAGGCGAAATCAAATTGTCTTGTATCTGCTGGAGGACAATACAAGCTATCAAGACTTTCAATGCTAACCAAACACCTTGAGACAACACAAATAAAGTCACTGTGCTTACTCCTAATGTCGCTCCAATACCAGGAATAATATCAAGGAAACCAACTATTATTGATAATATCAAAGCAAATGGTACTTTTAATATTAAGAAAACTAGGAAAGTTGTACTTGTGAGAAATGCACTTAATAGTAACTGTCCTCTAAAAAATCCTAAAAAAGACCGCCTGATTATATTTGTAAATCTATTACGGCGATGTTTAGGGACTATTTTTAAAATAAAATTCCACAATTTGTCTCCATCCAATAGCATGAAGAAAGCCACAACTGCAATCAAGATAAAAGTCACAAAATTCGTCATGAAGCCTTGTAAGATAGCCAAACTAGTCACAAGGCTTGATACAGCTTGATTTCGCAATTGTTCTTCAATGAAACTTAAATCTATTTGTAAATTCCGGCTTCGCAAAAATGCTTCTAGTCCTTCTAATAAAGGTACTAAAGAATTTAAAAATACAGTGATACTATCAATTAATTCTTGTCCTTGAGATAAAACCGTTAAGCCCACGGTAATTATCAGACCGCCTATAATCACAATACTGAGTAAGAAAACTAAGCCAACAGCTACACCGTGAGGCAAAAAACGTCGCAGTCCTTGTACAGGATAGCTGAGTAAAAAAGCCAAAATTGCCGCAAATGTAAAAATAACAATGACTGCTTCAAAGTAAGCTAAAAGCTGTACAATTGCCCAGCCAGAAGCAACTAAAAGCAAAAAGCGGACTAACGCCAGATTATTTAATCGCTCCCAAAAATTCTTGGCTTCAAAGCCGCTCATAATGCTGTTTAGGGTGAAATTGCTGGTAGATTTGCCTAGCAGTTGCATTTAAGCACAAAGTCTGATGTCATTGCTAGAGCAGATTGACCTTAAACATACAGAGGTTAAGGGGCGATCGCTACCTCCTTAAAGCATATACAGCAGTTTTCTTTCGTATGAAGTACAAAGCTACTGGTTTGGAGGCAGGGGCAGAAACTCTTTATATATGATTTTTAGTCTTGCCTTTTATTCCTTATTTACCAAAAAGGGGAAAAGGGGAAAGGGTAAGGGGGAAAGGAAAGGATAAAGAACTTTTCCCCACAAGGTATAAAGCCCCTATTTTTAAATAGGTCGAATAAAAAAGAAGATTTTTAAGACACGCAGTGCGATAAAAATCAGTGTCCATATTTGAAACCCCTGCTTTTAAGTTACTGGTTCCCTTTCCCCTTTCCCCTTTTCCCCTTTCCCTTTCTTCCATTTGGAAACTGCGTTATCTGAGCTTGTCTAGCTTATCGTCCTAAATCATGCATTTCGTTAATTACCGTGGCACACTTTTGTGTCAACGCCTCCAATTCTTCTTTATTAGTGGAAGTGGGAGCATCAATCAAGCTACCAATTCTCACAGTGATGGGAACTGCGTGAGGTAGAGACGAGCCTTTTTGCAAAATCTTCTCAGTACCCCAGACACTTACTGGTAATATTGGGGCTTTTGCTTTCGCAGCTAGCAGCAGTGCGCCTCTTTTGGGGTCTGTAATTCGACCATCTGGGGTGCGAGTACCTTCCAAGAAAACACCAACAGCCCAACCTTTATTGAGATATTCTAGGGCGGAACGGATAGCATTGCGATCGGCATTTCCCCGACTCACCGGGTAAGCACCATACAGTTTAATCGCTTGCGCCAAAACTGGGATTTTAAATAACTCTTCCTTAGCCATGTACGCCACAGGACGACGTACACAATTAGAGACAATCGGTGGGTCAAAGTAACTAGCGTGATTACTTACTACTAATAACGGCCCTGATTGGGGGACATTTTCCGTACCATGAATCTGGCCCCGAAAGTAAGCGTGAAGCATGGGGCTGACGACTGACCATTTAAAGGCGTGGTAAAGTGCCAGACTGATAAACGGTTCGCGGTTTTTGTCCACAGAAGATAATGCAAATCAAACTGAATTTAGCATAAGCGATCGCAACACCCAGATCAAACGCAAAAATGCTATAGAGATGAATTACTTCACCCATCGGGGAACACTAAATCTAGAAATCTTTATAATTTAACTGTATGTTTCCCACTACAGTCAGTATTCCTAGATACAAGGTTAGTGAACAACTCTACAACGGTTCTCGAACCCTGGTTTATCGTGGTTATCGAGATACTGACTCATTACCTGTAGTGATTAAATGGCTCAAAAATCCTTATCCGAGTTTCAGCGAACTCTTATCGTTTCGTAATCAGTACACCATAGCTAAAAATCTCAACTCACCTCTAATCAGCCAAACCTACAGCTTGGAACCGTATCAAAATGGCTATGCATTGGTAATGGAAGATTTTGGCGGGATTTCTCTTAAAGATTATTTCACCTCTGACCAGACGCGACATACCGCTTTTCTACAAGAGTTTTTACGAATTGCGATCGCACTGTGCAACACCTTAGATATACTCTACCGCGAACGGATTATTCATAAAGATATCAAACTCGCCAATATTCTAATTAATCCCGAAACCAAACAAGTTAAATTAACGTGAGTTCGATGAACCTCTCCCTCTCCGAAAAGGAAAGGCAGGAGCAACGAAAAATTCAGCTTTTTACTCCCCTCTCCGACACCGAGAGGGGTTGGGGGAGAGGTCAAATAAGACTTGTCGAACTCACGTTAAAAAACTATGGTAAATTGCCTCCGGCGATCTGCTACCCTGGACAACTCAATCAGGTATTTATGAATATTCTGTCTAATGCTATTGATGCGTTAGAAGATGCAAATCAGCAGCGCACGCCTACAGAAATTGATTTACATCCCAACACAATTTGGATTCATACTTGCTTGGTATCTGAAAACCAAATCAAAATTTCCATTGCAGATAATGGTCTTGGAGTTCCAGACACAATTATAACAAGGTTATTTGACCCCTTTTTTACAACTAAAAATGTGGGTAAAGGATCTGGATTAGGTTTAACTATCAGCTATCAAATTGTTACTGAACTACATCTTGGTAAACTTAATTGTAATTCCACACAAGGATTGGGTGCAGAATTTGTTGTCACCCTACCTTTAAAAGCTAAAAAGATTCAACAGCAACAGGTAAATCAGTAGCACTCTGGATATTTTGTAAAATCAAATCAGGGCTACTACGTTTAATCAAGCCAGTTAATACTTTACCTGGACCAACTTCTACTACTCGCTGGATACCGTTAGCTGGTAATTGCAAAGAAATTTCTCGCCACCGTACAGAACCAGTCATTTGTTTGTTGAGGCGCTGCTTTAAAATCTCGGCATCAATAGACGGAATTGGTTCTACATTAGATAAGACTGGCACAGTAGCTGGTTGAAATTCCACAGATTCTAAAATGTCTTGGAATTCCGCAGCTGCTGGTGCGATTAAATGTGAGTGAAATGCTCCAGAAACTTTTAGGGGAATAGCACGCTTGGCTTTAACTTGAGTCATCACTGCTTGTACAGCCTCAGTCGTGCCTGAAATTACCACCTGAGCCGAACTATTATCATTTGCTAGAACCACATCAGGCGTTTGGGCAATGACTTTTTCCAACTGTTCGCGGTCAAAGTTCATCAAAGCTGCCATCATCCCACCGACGGCATTATCCATGAGTTCTGCACGACGCTTTACCAGATATAAACCAGCCGACCACTCAAAGACACCCGCTACATAAAGGGCAGAATATTCTCCTAAACTGTGACCAGCAACTAAATCTGGCTGGTGTCCTCGTTCTCGAAGCAGGTCAGCAAGAATGCTTTCTATCACATAAAGACTTGGCTGAGTATATAGCGTCTGTGATAACTTCTCTTCTTGAGTTTGACAAATTTCAGTTACAGACCAACCCAAAATATCCTCAGCTTTGGCAAGCTTGTCTTTAGCGGACGGTATATCTAATAAATCCATTCCCATTCCCAGCGCTTGGGAACCTTGTCCGGGAAACACCCATGCAGTTTTTGTCATTTGTCAATAGTCAGTGGTCATTGGTCATTTGTCATTGGTCATTTGTCATTCACAAAGGACAAATGACTAATGACAAATGACAAAATATTTATCTTCCCCATTGAAAGATTGCCGCGCCCCAAGTAAGACCGGCACCAAAGCCGGATGTCGCAACGATGTCATTGGGTTTAATTTTACCTTGTCGCACTGCTTCATCCAAAGCTAAGGGAATGGAAGCAGCTGAGGTATTGCCGTACTGGGCGAGATTACTTATAACTTTATGTTCTGGGATATTTAGACGTTGAGCAACTGCATCGATAATGCGCTGATTAGCTTGATGCAACACTAGCCAATCTATTTGGTCAACCTTAAGGTTAGCTTGAAATAAGGCTTTATCTATGATTTCTGGGACTTTTTGCACAGCAAAGCGGTAGACTTCTTTGCCGTTCATAGTAATAGGTTGATAAGTACCTTTAGTGATATTTACACCAGGGAGCAATTCTTGGGAAGCGCCTGCATAAGCAAGATTGAGGTGATGGTTTTGAGTACCATCACTTTTAAGAGCAAATCCTAATAAGCGATCGCTTTTAGAAGCCTGTAATACTACTGCTCCTGCACCATCGCCGAATAGTACACAAGTCCGACGATCTTGCCAATCTACCCAGCGAGAGAGGATATCTGCCCCTATCAACAGTACATTTTTATAGACACCTGTTCTAATATATTGGGCTGCTGTAACCAGACCAAACACGAAGCCAGAGCAGGCTGCTGTCAAGTCAAAGGCGACTGCGTTGGTAGCTCCTAATTGAGCCTGTACTTGACAAGCACTACCAAACAAATCATCAGGGGTGGAAGTCGCTAGCAAAATTAGGTCTAGGTCTTCTGGTCTAATTCCTGAAGCTGCGATCGCGCGACTGCTGGCAGCAGTAGCTAGTCCACTTAAGGACTCAGATGACACCGCTAATCGTCGTTGGCGAATTCCCGTTCTTGTGGCAATCCACTCGTCTGATGTTTCAACTAGTTCAGTTAATGTCTGGTTGTGTAGGGAAGTTGCTGGTACTGCCGAGCCACTTCCGGTAATTGCTATGCCTAAGTTTTCCACTCCTAATCTCCCAAGCTATCAGCTTTTGTCCTTTGTCATTTGTCCTTTGTCATTTGTCCTGTGTCATTTGTCCTGTGTCAGTTGTGCTTGACAAATGACTAATGACTAATAACTAATGACTAACCGCTTTCGCGCTCTAGGATATATTGGGACTGAATTCGTTGTAGCACCTGGTTGTCAACAGCTTCTTTAGCCATGCGAATAGCATTGAAAATTGAAGGTGCTTGTGAGCTACCGTGACCGATAAAACAAACTCCTGCCACGCCTAACAACAAAGCACCACCATGTTCGGCATGATCCATGCGTTGCTTAACTCGCTTCAGGTTTGGTTTTAAGAATGCTGAACCGATTTGACCATGCAATCCTTGGGGTAATTCTTCCCGCAGAATTTGCAGAATCACTTCTCCAACTGCTTCGGCAAATTTTAACAGTACATTGCCCACAAAGCCATCGCAGACAATTACATCGAAGTGACCGGAAAGCACATCACGCCCTTCGGCATTGCCAATAAAATTAATTTGAGAATTTTCGCGGAGCAGCTGGTGGGCGCGGACGGCTGCATCATTGCCTTTAGAGTCTTCTTCACCGATATTCAACAAACCCACTTTCGGTTCGGTTGTACCTAAGACATACTGACTGTAAGCCGATCCCATGACAGCAAACTGCTCTAAAAATTTCGGGCGGCAATCTACATTTGCGCCGACATCAAGAACTAACACTGGCTTACCAGCAACAATTGTCGGAAAAACGGTCCCGATTGCTGGACGATCGATTCCCGGCAATCGCCCTAAGCGGAGCAAAGCTGATGCCATCGCTGCCCCAGAGTGACCGGCAGAAAATACGGCATCTGCCTTTTGCTGCTTGACTAAATCCATTGCCACATTGATAGAAGCCTTGCGTTTGCGTCTAACTGCATTTAAAGGCTCCTCATCCATCGCGATCGCTTCCTCAGCAGGAACGATCTCCACCTGCGCTAAATTCGTTTTTGGCGGCAAGGCAGCTTCTATTTGTTGGGGATCACCAACAAGTAATATTTCTACACCCAATTCTTCCTTTGCTCGCAGTGCGCCAGCAACGATTTCACCGGGTGCGTGATCCCCTCCCATTGCGTCAATTGCGATCCGTACGCGAGTCGATCCCATTGCTCAGAGCTTTTAGAAACCTTATAAATTTTACCAGATGGCTTTGCCGAAAAAGCTTAACTTTCTGACTGCCAAATTACTTCTGTTACTATTGCAACAATTTTTGCTGGCAAGCTCAAGATAGCACGAATTGGGAAATGGGGAATGGGGGATGGGGAAT